>URTO01000019.1 GCA_900550745.1 uncultured Desulfovibrio sp.
CACTGTGTGGACGACGATCTTGCGGCGGAGCTCCTGCGGGATGTCTTCCAAGTCCTTCTGGTTCTTGGCGGGCAGGATGACGTGGCCGATGCCGCGGGCAACCCCGGCGAGCACCTTTTCCTTGATGCCGCCCACGGGCAGGACGCGCCCGCGCAGGGTGATTTCACCCGTCATGCAGATGTCGCCGCGCACGGCCTTGCCGGTCAGCGCGGAGATGAGCGCCGTCACCAGCGTGACGCCGGCTGAGGGGCCATCCTTGGGGGTGGCTCCGGCAGGCACATGGATGTGGATGTCCGTGTGCTCGGCGAAGTCCGGCGCAATGCCGAGCTCGTCGGCCTTGGCGCGGGCATAGGTCAGGGCGGCTTGCGCGCTTTCCTTCATTACGTCCCCAAGCTGGCCCGTCAGCGTGAGCCCGCCCTTGCCCTTGATGGCGGAAACCTCAATGTAGAGGATTTCGCCGCCGGCGGGCGTCCACGCGAGGCCAAGGGCCACGCCGGGGATGAGCTTGCGTTCGGCTTCGTCGTCGATGAAGATCGGCGCGCCGAGGAGCCGGGGGAGCCCCGCCGCCGTCACACGGAAGGGAGGCTTGCCTCCTTCCGCTTTCCGCCGTGCGATCTTGCGGCAGACGGTTCCGATTTCGCGTTCAAGGTTGCGCAGGCCCGCCTCACGGGTATATTCGCGGATGATGCGGTTCATCGCCGCATCGGGCAAGGTCAGTTCGCGATCCTTCAGCCCGTTTTCGTGCATTTCCTTGGGCAGGATGTACTTGCGGGCAATGGCCAGCTTTTCCTGCTGCGTATAGCCGGGCAGGGAAATGATTTCCAGGCGGTCACGGAGCGGGCCGGGGATATTCTCCAGATGGTTTGCCGTACAGATGAACAGCACCTTGGAGAGATCGAACGGCACGTTCAGGTAATGATCGCTGAAGTTGAAGTTCTGTTCCGGGTCCAGCGCCTCAAGAAGGGCCGAAGACGGATCGCCCCGGAAGTCGTTGCCGAGCTTGTCGATTTCATCAAGGACGATGACGGGGTTGCGGGTTCCCGCCTGCTTCATCGCCTGAATGATGCGGCCCGGCATGGCCCCGATGTATGTGCGGCGGTGTCCGCGGATTTCAGCCTCGTCGCGCATCCCGCCGAGGGAGATGCGCTGGAACTTGCGTCCCAATGCCCTTGCGATGGAGCGGCCGAGCGAGGTCTTGCCCACGCCGGGAGGGCCGGCAAAGCAAAGGATGGGCCCCTTGGAGTCGGGGTTGAGCTTGCGGACGCTGAGGTACTCAAGGATGCGATCCTTGATCTTGGCCAGCCCGTAGTGATCCTCGTCCAGCACGTCTTTGGCCTTGACGATATCAAGCTGATCCTTGGACATCTTTTTCCACGGCAATTCCGCCAGCCAGTCGAGGTAGGTGCGCACGACGCTGGCTTCCGCCGAGTCGCCGTGCATCGCGGCGAGCCGCTTGAGCTGTTTGTCGGCTTCTTTGCGCACTTCGGCGGGGAGCCCGGCCTTTTCGATGGCCTTGGTGATGTCTTCCAGTTCCTCGTCGGCGTCGGGGCCGTCGCCCAATTCCTTGCGGATGGCCTTGAGCTGTTCGCGCAGGTAATATTCCTTCTGCGCCTTGTCCATGCCTTCGCGGGCGGAGGTCTGGATCTTGATCTGCATGGTCGCCACTTCGGACTCATGCACCAGATGCGTGATGATGAGGCGCAGGCGATCCATCGGATCGATGCACTGGAGGATTTCCTGCGCTTCCTCCATCTTGAGCCGCAGGTTGGCGGCGATGAGATCGGAAAGGCGTCCGGGTTCGTTCACATTGCTGAGGACGCCCATGATGTCCCCGGTGGGGATGCCGCGCAGGGACAGGATGCGCTCGCACTGTTCGCGCGCGAAACGGATGAGCGCTTCCTGCTCCGATTCGGGCGCGGCGGCTTCCGGTTCGGGCATCAGCTCGACATTGGCGGACAGATAGGGGCCGTTCTCGTTCAAACCGACGAGGCGGGCGCGTGATACCCCCTGCACCAGCGCCTTGATGCGCCCGTCGGGCATCTTGAGCAGGCGCAGGATGAGCGCCACGGAGCCGACCGGGTAGAGATCGTCCGCTTTGGGGTTGTCCACCTGCCCGTCTTTTTGGGCGCAGAGGAAAATATGGCGGCCGTGCGTTGCGGCGGCTTCCACGGCCTGCACGGACTGTTCACGCCCAACGAACAGGGGCACGATCATATAGTTGAAGACCACCACGTCCCGGAGGGGAAGCAGGGGCATGGTGGATGGGATTTCCTGCAGTTCCGGCGTAACGTCTTCGGAAGAGGCGTCCATTTGCCCGTCCTGTATTTGAGCGGGGACACGGCGCCGGGCCGGCCTCCGACGGCGGCGGACGGGTGTTTCCTCTTTTTTTTCGTCGTTGTCGTTATCAGAATCAAACGTCATGGCTGTATCCTCAAAAGGTAGTACGGTTGGAGAACCCGTGGTTCAGAGCAGGCCGTCCTCTCGTATGCTGTAACAGGCGCCGTCGCCCACGATGAGGTGATCAAGCAGGCGCAGCCCCATGCTGGTGGCGATGCGCTGAATGTTCCTCGTCATTTCGACATCTTCGGGCGAAGCCTTGGGCGTCCCTCCGGGATGGTTGTGCACCAGAAAGAAGCCGCTTGCCTTGCGCTGGAGCACCCGCTCCAGAATGTCCCTCGGATAGCACGGAACCATGCCGACCGTCCCCCGCGCCAGCCGTTCCCAGGTGAGCAGGCGGTTTTGGGCGTCGACGGTAGCCGTCCAGAGCTCCTCGTGGGGAGAGCCGGACAACCGGGGGATCACCATTTGCGCCACGTCGCGGGGCGTGCACAAAACTTTCCGTTCCCGCATCGGCGCTTCGGCGTAGCGCGCCATCATTTCCCGAAGCAGGAGCCGAAGGGCCGCGACGCCTTCACCCACGCCGTCCACTTGCTGTATTTCGGCGGGCAGTGCGTCCAATACGCCGCGGATGCTCCCGAACCGGGAGAGCAATTCTTTGGCGAGCGGCTTGGTATCCCGCCGCAAAAGCGCATAACCCAGCAAGAGTTCCAATATTTCATAATCGGCAAGCGCGGTGCTGTCTTTGAGAAGGCGCTCGCGCAGCCGGGCACGGTGTCCGGCGTAGTGGGGTGTACCAGTTGACATAATAAGCAGTCCTGCGGGGTAAGCAAGGGGGAAAGCCCGGATGGGCCATGAGAAATGAAAAAGGGCGTCAGCGGGGGGAACGGCGTTGCGCGGGCGCGAAAAGCAGCGTCAAATCCCCCATGAGGGCATCCAGCGCCTGGCTGGGGGAGCGCCTTCCCGATTTGACGGAAAGCTCGGCGGTGTGCATGGCGTCCCAGAGCTTGGCGAGCCCGGCGGCGCCGAGGCGGGAGGCCGTCTGCTGTTTGGCCTGCTGATCGGATGGGCCCATGCGAACCTGTTCCCCGGCAAGGAGCTGCCAAAGCTGGCGTGCCTCACGCTGGAGCATGGCGAGCAGGTAGAAAAGCGGTTCTTCGCCCTTGGATTCTTCCTCAAGGATGCTTTTCCAGACGGAAGCCGCCTGCCCCGCCTGAAGCTGGCGCAGAAACGCGAAGACGTTGAATTCGGTCGTCGGGCTGACGCTGCGGGCCTGCTCCTGCGTCAACGGTTTTCCGTCCGCCAGCAGTTGGAGCTTGCTTAATTCCGCGTCCACGGCGGCGGCATCAGGAAGAAGCGTCTCGGCGAGAATGTCCACGCAGCCCGGCTCCAGATCCAGCCCCAGCGCCTTGGAGCGCATCTGGATGTGGCGGCGGAGCGAGCGCGGCTCCAGTCCGGGGGAGCGCCAGATCCAGCCTTTGGCGTCGGCAAAGGTAAAGCACGGCAGTTTGGTTATATGCGCGGGGATCTTGGGCTGGCCCTTTTCCCACGCGGCCTCAAGGCAAAACAGAGGCCAAGTCTGGGGATTGGGGCGGGAGAGCGCGGAGGAAAGGCGTTTCCACACATCGGCGGTCAGGGCGTGGGCGTTGCGCATCACCAAAACCCGCGATGTGGAAAAAAGCCCTTGGAGCGTGAGGATTTCCCAGAATTTGGGCGGCAGTTCGTCGTCGCCCCAGAAAACATGCCGTTCCCGCCCCGCGTCGGGATGGGCACCAAGAAGCTCCTCCACCTGCTGGCGGAGGAGCTTCCCGTCTGGGCATATGCAGAAGCTGAAACCCGGTCGTGTCGTCATAGGCGAAAGCGACGGCCTTGTCCCGTCAGGTCAGAATCGTTGCTGCAAGGCGTCCATGCAACGGCGCACGGCCATTTCGAGGATGGACTTGATGGCCGATTCCTCATTGGCGTTTTCATAGTTTTCACTGTAGTAGATGTTTCCCGAACGCCAGACTTCCGTATTGGTCTTTCCATCGTAGACGATGAATTCTATAGTGATGGTAGCCGTATACAGTTGTGAGGCGCTTCTGTACTCGCCGTAGCTGCGAACCTTGAAGCTGGGGATGCGCACGGTCAGGGTATAGTCGGCCTGTCCGCTGTCCACCCATTTCGCCAGGTTCCGGGCGTTGATGTCGTCCCGTACCAGCGAGCGGACCTGATAGGTCAGCCAAGGATAGAGCGAGGTCTGTTCCACGCTTTTGATCCTGAGCGTCTTGGAACCGTTGCCGAGCACGCTGTTTTCGGACAGGGAGCCTTCCTGACCGCGCCAGACATAGCCGCACCCGGTCAGCATCAGGCAGGCGAGCAGCCCGCTCAGCAGTCCCGCCGCAAGCCTGTACAGGCGTCCATGCCCTGCATGCGCCGAATCCGGGTGCGGTCTGTTCATCAGTTGGCCACCACGTTGACGAGTTTGCCGGGAATGACCACAACCTTGCGGACGGTGAGCCCTTCAAGGTGGCGGACGATGTTCTGTTCCGTAAGGGCGAGCCGTTCTATTTCTTCCTTGGAAGCGGAGGCGGGGACTTCGATCTTGCCGCGCAGCTTGCCGTTGATCTGGATGACCACGGTGAGCACGTCGCGCTGCAAGGCGTCCTCCTTCCATACCGGCCAGGGCTCCTGATCGATGCTCCGGGCATGGCCGAGGCCTTCCCACAATTCCTCGCACAGGTGCGGGGTGATGGGGGACAGAAGCGTCAGCACGGTCGCCATGGCGGAGGACAGGATTTTGCGGCCTTCTTCCGTCGCTGCGAGCTCGTCCTTGGCGAGGTACAGGGCGTTGACCAGTTCCATGATCGCAGCGATGGCGGTGTTGAACTGGTAGCGGTTGCCGATGTCTTCGCCGACTTTCTTGACGGTGAGGTGTTCCTTGAGGCGGACTTCCTTGGCTGCCGGGGTCGTCGCGTCGGCGGCGGAGGAGGAGCAGGCCCCCACGGGCGACAGGAACTCGCTGCTGTCGGCATACAGGCGCCAGACACGGTTGAGGAAGCGGGAAGCCCCTTCAATGCCTGTATCGCTCCAGTCAAAGTCGCGTTCCGGCGGCGCGGCGAACAGGCAGAACAGGCGGACGGTATCCGCGCCGTACTTGGCGATCATCTCCGTGGGATCGACGGTGTTGCCCTTGGACTTGGACATCTTGCTGCCGTCCTTCAGAACCATGCCCTGCGTGAGCAGGTTGGCGAAGGGCTCGTCGGTTTCCTTGGGGAAGTAGCCGAGATCGCGCAGGACTTTGGTGAAGAAGCGGGCATAGAGCAGATGCAGGATGGCGTGCTCCACGCCGCCTATGTACTGGTCTACGGACAGCCAGTAGCGCAGGGCTTCCATGTCGAAGGGAGCCTTGTCGTTGCGGGCGTCGGTATAGCGGGCGAAGTACCACGAGGATTCCACAAAGGTATCCATCGTGTCGGTTTCGCGCTTGGCCGCGCCGCCGCACTTCGGGCAGGTGCAGTTGTAGAATTCGGGCGTATGGGGCAGGGGGGACTTGCCGTCCGGGTGCGTCTGCACGTCCAGCGGCAGGCGGACGGGAAGCTGGTCTTCGGGCACGGGAACCATGCCGCACTTGTCGCAATAGATTACCGGGATGGGCGCGCCCCAATAACGCTGGCGGGAAATATTCCAGTCGCGGAGGCGCCAGTTGGTGGTGCGCTTGCCCTTGCCGGACGCTTCCAGCGCGTCGGCGATGGCCTTTTTGGCTTCTTCGTTGTGCAGGCCGTTGAATTCGCCGGAGTTCACGAGCACGCCGGGAGCGGTATAGGCTTCGGTCAGGTTCTCGGGAGTGAGCGGCGCTTCGCCTTCGGGCTGGATGACCACGATGCGCTCCATGCCGTACTTCTTGGAGAAGTCGAAATCGCGCTGGTCGTGGGCGGGCACGGCCATGACCGCACCGGTGCCGTATTCGGCAAGGACGAAGTTGCCGAGCCAGATCGGGACTTGGCGGCCCGTGAAGGGGTTGAGGCAGTAGGCGCCGGTGAAGACGCCTTCTTTTTCGAGGCTGTCGGACTGGCGGTCGATGCGATCCATGTTGTGGATCCGCTCGATGAAGGCGCGGGCTTCGGCCTCGTTGGGCTTGCCGCTGATGAGCGAATCGACGAGCGGGTGCTCAGGGGCCAGCGTCATGAACGTCACGCCGAATACCGTGTCGGGGCGGGTGGTGAACACCTTGATGTCGCCTTCGCCGGATTCCAGCGGGAACGTGATTTCCGCGCCCACGGACTTGCCGATCCAGTTGCGCTGCATGCTGAGCACGCGGTCGGGCCAGCCGCCCTCAAGCTTGGAGAGGTCGGCGAGCAGTTCGTCGGCGTAATCCGTGATCTTGAGGAACCACTGGGTGAGTTCCTTCTGGACGACGGGCGTATCGCAGCGCCAGCACAGGCCGTCGACGACCTGTTCGTTGGCGAGCACGGTGTTGCAGTGCGGGCACCAGTTCTGGGAGGCTTTCTTGCGGTAGACAAGGCCCTTTTCCAGCCAGCGCAGGAAGAAAAGCTGTTCCCAACGGTAATAGGGCTCATCGCAGGTGGCGACTTCGCGATCCCAGTCATAGGAGTAGCCAAGGCGCTTCAACTGGGCGCGCATGTTGTCGATATTGGCATGCGTCCAGACGCTCGGATGGATGTTGTGCTTGATGGCGGCGTTTTCGGCGGGCAGGCCGAAGGCGTCCCACCCCATGGGGTGCATGACGTTGAACCCCTGCATGCGCTTGAAGCGCGCCACCACGTCGCCGATGGAGTAGTTGCGCACATGGCCCATGTGCAGGTTCCCTGAAGGATAGGGAAACATTTCCAGCACATAGTATTTTTTCTTGTCCTTGTCGACATGACAGGCGTAGGTCTTTTCGTTTTCCCAGCGGGACTGCCATTTGGTTTCAATGGCCGCCGGGTCATAGCGCTTAGGCTTGCTCATGACTGATCCTTATTGCTGTATAGTCGGGGGCCGGATCGCCTCCGGCCCGCGTTGGCGTCAAACCCCGCCAATCTATCAGGCGTCGGCCTTGCCCGCAACTGTGAGCGTACCGGCTTCCTGAGCCTTGATCGCCGCGTCGAGGATGCCGTTGATGAAGCTCTTGGCCTTGGCGTCGCCGAAGCGGGTGGACAGTTCAAGCGCCTCGTTGATGGCGACCTTGGGCGGGACGTCAGCCCGGTACAGCATTTCAAAGACGGCGAGGCGGAGCAGGGTCAGCTCGATCTTGCCGAGCCGATCCACGCGCCAGTTCTGCGAGAAGCGTTCGATGACGCTGTCGAGGGTTTTGACGTTGGCCCAGACGCCCTCCACCAGCTCCCACGCGAAGCCGTACAGCTTTTCCTCGCGGGTTTCGGCGTTTTCGTCCATATCCGCATCAGTGGGATCGGGCATTTCGAGGAATGCGGTACGGACATCCCCGAGGGTGGTCGAAGGAGAGAACTGTAGGCTGTACAGCACCTGAAACGCGCGTGAACGTGCGGCGCGGCGGGCATGGGGTCTGTTTTTGGACATGAAGTGGCCTCGTGCAAAAGTGATGGAATGCCGGAAAAACGAACTTCCGGGAGCTTCCCGGAAGACAACGCGGCAGCGGAGAAAAACGCCGCCGGCGAGACATTGGGGAACCGGGCCCTTTCCGTATGCGGCAGGGGGCCTCCGCACCCGCCGGGCATTTCGCCGGGGCTTCCGCTCCGTTGGCTTGGCAGAAGCCGCCCCGCGCCCGCCGGGTTTTTCTGGATGGGGGCGGGGAACCCTTCTTCGGGAAGAGCCGCCCCGTACCCGTTCGGGCCTTTCCCCGGATCGCGGGGAACCGTTCCGGCTGTGGATGGCTCCCACAGCCTTCCGGGGCTTGCCGTTTTGTTATGGCCCGGCAACGCCCGCGTTTTTTCGGAAGAGAGCCTTATACAGCAAAGTTCCCGCCGCACAACCTCCCTGTCGATAAAAAGGCCCGCGGAGGGAAGGGAGGCGCTTTGATGGACGCCTCCCGCAGCTTTTTCCCCTTAAATCTGCTGCAACACGCGAACGGTCTCAAGGACGGCGGCGGCGGCTTCAACGCCCTTGTTGCCGGCCTTGGTGCCCGCGCGTTCGATGGCCTGCTCGATGTTGTCCGTAGTCAGCAGGCCGAAGCCCACCGGCACGCCGCTTTCGAGGGACACATGGGCAAGGCCCTTGGTGGCTTCGGTCGCCACGAAATCAAAATGAGGCGTCCCGCCCCGGATGACGGCGCCGACGGCGACGATGCCGTCGTATTTGCCGGAAGCCGCCAGCTTCTTGCAGGCGAGGGGCATTTCAAACGCGCCGGGAACGCGGACGATGGTGAGGTTTTCTTCCGATCCGCCATGACGGATCAGATAGTCCACCGCGCCGCTGATGAGGCGATCCACGATGAAATCATTGAATCGTGTTGCAAGGATGGCGAATTTGAGATCCGCCGCGTTGAGATGCCCGTCGATGGTCTTGATTTGGTTCATGGGAGCCTCGTCTGTATGGGGTAAGGCGCCGCATTTCGGGATACGGCGCGCCGTTCGTTACTTACGGTTGCCGGAAACGTGGAGCATGTGCCCCATCTTTTCCTGCTTGGTACGCATATAATCTTCATTAGTGGCGCAGCAGCCCACCTCGATGGGCTCGCGGCCGACGATTTCGAGCCCGTAGCCTTCCAGGCCGACGATCTTGCGGGGGTTGTTGGTCATGATGCGGAGTTTGCGGATGCCCAGATCCAGCAGGATCTGCGCGCCGACGCCGTAATCGCGGAGATCCGCCTTGAAGCCGAGCTTTTCGTTGGCTTCAACGGTGTCGTAGCCCTGATCCTGAAGGGCGTAGGCCTTCAGCTTGTTGGCGAGGCCAATGCCCCGCCCTTCCTGACGCATATAGATGACCGCGCCCCGTCCTTCCTTTTCAATGCGGGTCAGCGCGGCGGCAAGCTGGTTGCCGCAGTCGCAGCGCAGGGAGCCGAACGCGTCACCGGTCAGGCATTCGCTGTGCACGCGCACGAGCACGGGATCGGAGCCGCCCTTTTCGGACACGTCGCCCTTGACGATGGCGACATGGGTGTCGGCGCTGATATCGTTTTCATAGGCGATCATCGTGAAGTTGCCGTAGCGGGAGGGGAGCTTGGTTTCGGCCACGCGGCGCACGCCGAGCTGGCCGTGCCGCAGATGGTAGCGGATAAGGTCGCGCACAGCGGCGATTTTGAGGTTGTGCTCCTCGGCGAATTTCTCCAGATCGGGCATACGGGCCATCGTCCCGTCGTCTTTCATGATCTCGCAAATGACGGCGGCGGGCTTCAACCCGGCGAGCACGGCGAGATCCACGCTGCCTTCCGTCTGTCCGGCGCGGGTGAGCACGCCGCCGGGCTGGGCGCGGAGCGGGAACACATGGCCGGGCGTCACCAGATCTTCGGGGCGGACGCCATCGGCGACGGCGGTGAGGATGGTATGGGCGCGGTCGGCCGCGGAAATGCCCGTGGTCACGCCGTTGCGGGCTTCGATGGACACCGTAAAGTTGGTGCCGAACTTGGAGCCGTTGCGCTGCGTCATGAGCGGGAGTTCCAGCTTGTCCACGAGGCTGGGGCCGAGCGGAAGGCAGATCAGGCCGCGGGCGTATTTCGCCATGAAATTGATGGCCTCTGGCGTCACATGCTCGGCGGCGATGGTGATGTCACCCTCGTTTTCCCGATCTTCGTCGTCGACAAGAATGATCATCCGGCCCTGCCGGATATCCTCCACCGCTTCTTCAACACTGCAAATAGCCATAATAGAAAGTCCTCAGCTTCGTTGATCCTCAGAAAAAGCCGTTTTCGCGCAGGAATTCAACCGACAGTTTCCCCGTTTTCGCCTCCTCGGAGGCGAGGCCGAGGTGGGGGGCCATCATGTGGCGGACATATTTGCCGATGACGTCGGTTTCCATATTGATGCGCGTGCCCGGAACCCATTCGGCCGCCGTCGTTGCCCGCCATGTTTCGGGGATGACGTTGACCTCCAAAAAGTCCGGCCCGCAATCATTCACCGTCAGGCTGACGCCGTCAAGTGCCACTGAGCCCTTCCTGATGACTTCCGCTCCAAAAGAAGCGGGAAAACCGATGCGGATGCGCCGTGACTCGCCTTCCCGCCGCACGGACAGGATTTCAGCCACACAGTCCACATGCCCGCTGACGATATGCCCGCCGAGGCGATCGCCCACGGCAAGCGCCCGCTCAAGGTTGACCTTGGCGCCGGGTTTCAGCAGGCCGAGAGCCGTGCGCCGCATGGTTTCAGCGGACGCATAGGCGGAAAAAAGGCTTGGGCCAGACGTTTCTACTGTAAGACACGTTCCGTTGACGGCAATGGATTCGCCCAAAATAATGTCCGTGAGCGCATAAAGCGCCTGAATCCGAAACCGGGTTTCGTGCCCGTGGGACTCCACCGCCAGCAGCTTCCCCTGACCGTTGATTATGCCTGTGAACATGCGCGCACCGGCCTGAATATAAGGTGTCCGTCTTCCCCACAGGGCTCCATGCGGACCAGCCGCAGCGAGAGCGCCTCATCCAGTTCGAGGGGCGTGCGCCCGTCGAACAGCGGTCGCGCGTCATTGTCCCCAAGCACTTTCGGCGCGATGTGGAGATGGAATTCATCGACGAGCCCGGCTTCCAGCAGGGAGAGGCCAAGGCGCCCCCCGCCTTCGCACAGCACGTAGGGGCAGCCCGCTTCCTGACGCAGGTATTCAAGGATCTGCACAAGATCCTCGCCGCTTTTCCAGCGGTCAAGACCCAAGATGCGGACGCCGCGTTCGCGGAGCTGCGCCGCGCGCGGCGTGGCGGCCCCGGACGCCGTGGTGAAGAAAATCGTTTCCGTGGGGCGTTCCTTGAACAGCAGCAGCGAGTCGGGCGCGGGCACACGCGAGGAAATGGATACCGCCAGCGGCTGGCGTTCGACCGGCCCGTCAAGCCTTGCGGTCAGCAAAGGGTTGTCGGTATGGAGCGTATTGCCGCCGACGAGGACGGCGCCCCCGGCCCGCCCCACATTGGCGCGGAGTTCATGCACCTGACGGCGGGCCGTTTCTCCGGTAATCCAGCGGGAATGCCCGGTGCGGGTGGCGATGCGCCCGTCCAGCGTCATGGCGAGCTTCAATATGACATAGGGGCGCTTCGTGGTCTGCCAGATCAGGAAATCGGCGGCCAGATCCCGGCACAGCTCTTCGCACACGCCCGCCTCCACCTTCACGCCCGCTTCGGAGAGGCGTTCCATGCCGCCCGCCGCCTTGGGGTTGGGATCGCGCAGGCCGATGACCACATGGCGGATGCCCGCCGCTATCACCGCTTCCGTGCAGGGCGGGGTTTTTCCTTGGTGGTTGCAGGGCTCAAGCGTGACGACCAGCGTGCAGGCCGAAGGATCGACGCCTTTGGCCTCGGCGTCCCTGAGGCACTCCACTTCCGCATGGCTCTTGCCGTAAGCGGTATGCCAGCCTCTGGCGACGACAATGCCGTCACGGACAAGCACGGCCCCCACCGTGGGATTGGGTGCGGCGGCCCAGCGGCCGCGTTCCGCGAGCCCGGCGGCTTCCCGCATGAACGATTCGTACGGGTGGCTCATGCGCTTTCTCCTGAGGTGCCCGTATGCCCGCAGCCATCCGGCGTAGGACGCAGGGGAAGGAGTTCGAGCGTGATGCCCGCTTCGTTCAGCATCTGCATGGCGAGCTCGTCAGGGTAGCCCGATGCGTACCAGATTTTGGTGATGCCGCAGTTGATGAGCATTTTCGAGCAGATGAGGCAAGGCTGATGCGTACAGTAGACTTCAGCCCCGGCAAGGGAAATGCCATGCACCGCAGCCTGAATGATGACGTTCTGTTCCGCGTGGAGGCCCCGGCAGATTTCATGCCGCTGACCGGAAGGCACGCCGAGCTGTTCGCGCAGGCAGCCGATATCGAGGCAATGCGCCACCTTGGACGGTGCGCCGTTATAGCCGGTGGCGAGGATGCGTTTGTCCTTGACGGCTACGGCCCCGACCCTGCGGCGCAGGCAGGTCGAGCGCTCCGCCACGAGGTGGGCGATGTTCATGAAGTAGTCGGGCCAAGCGACGCGGGACATAAAGGTATCCT
>URTO01000020.1 GCA_900550745.1 uncultured Desulfovibrio sp.
AATTGATATTATATGATAAAAAACGCCCTTTGAAAGAGGAGGGGGAGGTTGGGATAGAAAAGATGATGCAAAAATGCGACACGGGAAAAGTTTGTTTTGTGAAAAAAAGAGTTTTAAAAAGCCTTCCCACAAGCTGGAACTATCGGAAAAGACAACCGATCCGAGCTGGGCCGCATCATTTCCCAAAGGCAATCTGTGCCGAGGAAGGGCATAAACAGGAGCCTTTTAAGCGCAAAACCCTTTAAAACTAGACAAGTGGGCATGGAAAAAGGAAGAAAGGCTTTCTCCTCAAAGGCTCCCGCTGCCGTACATTCCATAATGAGAAAGGGGGAGAGGCCCCAGCCCCTCCCCCCACAAAAGGCATACGCTACAATCAGACGATGCGGAAGTTGTCCACAACGCAGCAGCGGCGCAGACGCACGAACGAGCGGGCGCAGGTCACACCTTCACCGGTGGGGGTGGAGATGGTCATGGTCGTCCAGCCTTCGCCACCAGCGCCGAGGGCGGCGAGGTGCGGGCCGTTCTTGACGAACAGGCTGGTATTCATGGCACGGGCCATCTTGTCCATGTTGTCGATGTTGCGGGAGTGCATGCCGGCGGTGTGGGACAGGCCGCGTTCGAGGATGAGGGCCCATTCAATGGCCTCATCCACGTTGGCGGCGCGCAGCACCGGCACAACGGGCATCAGCTGTTCCACGCGGGCGAACACATGGTTGATGTCGCGCTTCACGTCCACGATGAGCAGACGGCAGCTGTCGGGCACGTCAATGCCGGCGGCCTTGGCGATGACGGCGGCGTCACGGCCGACCCATTTCGGGTTCGGGTTCGGAGCCTTGCCGCCTTCAACCTGGGGATAGTTGCGCAGAACCACGCGGGCCACGGCGTCAGCCTGTTCGAGGCTGATTTCCACGGCGCCGATGGCCTTCATTTCGGCCTTCAGCTGATCGGCGATGGAATCCACGGCGATGATTTCTTTTTCGTCGGCGCAGATGATGTTGTTGTCGAAGGAAGCGCCGTCATAGATGCTGCGGGCAGCGCGGGCGATGTTGGCGGTTTCGTCGACGACGACCGGCGGGTTGCCGGCGCCGGCGGCGATGAGGCGCATGGTGGCGACCTTGCGGGCCTGGGCCACAACAGCCTCACCGCCGGTCACCACGAGCAGCTTGATGCGGGGATGCGAGAAGAGCTCCTGAGCCACTTCGATGGTGGGTTCCTTCACAGCGACAAGCAGGTTGGCGATGCCGGTAGCTTCGATGATGGCCTTGTTCAGAACCTGAATGGCCGTCTGGGAAGCGCGCTTGGCGTTGGGGTGGGGAGCGAAGACTATGGCGTTGCCGCCAGCGATCATGCTGATGGCGTTGTTGATCACCGTGGCGGTCGGGTTGGTGGAGGGCGTCACGGAAGCGATCACGCCCCAAGGAGCGTTTTCGATGAGGGTCAGGCCCATGTCGCCGGAAATGGCCATGGGGGAGAGGCATTCGGTGCCGGGAGTACGCTCGCAAACGAGGATATTCTTGGCAATCTTGTCGCTCACGCGGCCCATGCCGGTTTCGTTGTGGGCGATTTCAGCGAACGACTTGGCGTTTTCAAGGCCGGCCTTGCGGATGGCGGCGATGATTTTGTCACGCATGGCGACGGTGCTGATCTTCTTCTGAGCGACTTCGGCGGCCTGCACGGCGTCTTCGAGGCGGTCGAAGAGGCCGAAGTCGCCGCAGTCGCAGCCGCAACCGCCGGCGGCGACAACGGTCGTAGCAGCCGCAGTGGGCTGATCGGACATCATCTTTTTCAGAACTTCAACGACAATGCGTTCCACATCTTGTTGGCGCACGTCCATATCTATACTCCTATGCTGGAAGCCGGACCCCGCGGGCCTTTGAGGACTGCCGGGCGGGGGGCCTGTTTTTTCTGTTTGTCACCCTCGTCAGAAAACGAGGCAGAGCGGAAAACCGCGGCTTTCCGTAGGGGCGGTGAGCCGCCCACAGGGGCTATTCCCCCTGATTTTTGCGATAAATAGCTGCCTTACCTGCATTTACATGGTCGACGATGCCGACAATGACCAGATCCAGAGGCGCATCTTTGTCGATGGCAAAACGTGCGGAACTGCCGCGGGACACGATAACCCATTCGCCCTCGCCCGCGCCGATGGGATCGGCGGCGACTTGGGAGCGGCCGATGGATTCACCCTTCTCATTGAGCAGATCAACGAGGAGCAGCGAGTTGTACGGCAAACCGGGGCACCGGACCGTGGAAACGACCTGACCAATGACTTTTGCAAGTTCCATGTATGTCTCCGTTCCCGGAAGACGGCCTTCCGGGAGCATTCCGTAAGGAAGCTGACGGCCGGGCCGGGGCATGAGGCCCCGGCGAGACCGACGAGCAGGGCTTAACCCAGCTTAAGTGCGCGGACGAGCTTACTTGCGGCTCAGGGGGAACACGGCTTCCAGGTCCTGATGGGGGCGAGGAATGACATGGACGGCCACGAGCTCGCCACCCACGCGCTGCACAGCGGCGGCGCCGGCGTCGGTAGCGGCTTTGCAGGCGGCCACGTCGCCGCGGACGAGGGCGGTCACATAGCCGCCGCCGATCTGTTCGTAAGAAACGAGCTGCACGCGAGCAGCCTTGACCATAGCATCAGCGGCTTCGATGAGACCAACCAGACCACGGGTTTCGATCATGCCAAGAGCGTCCATTGTGAACTCCTTTTAGGATTGTTGTTAGCTTGGTTACCCGGAACGGAACGATCGGGTAACGCGTTACCGTGTTGTGTGCCGTTCCGTTTTATTGCTGTCCTCCGCGGTTCATGCCCAAGCCGACGACACTGATTTTGTAAATGTCGTCGCTGCTGCATCCCCGCGAAAGGTCATGCCAACCGTGCGCAAAGCCCTGGAGCAGGGGGCCGAGGGCCGTCCAGCCGCCGAAGCGCTGCGCGATTTTATAACCGATGTTGCCGGCTTCAAGGGAGGGGAACACGAACACGTTCGCGCTCCCGGCGACCGGGCTTCCCGGCGCCTTGAGCCTGGCGACTTCGGGCTCGACGGCGGCGTCCAGCTGGAGTTCGCCGTCCACGAGCAGATTGGGTTCACGGGCCTTGATTTCCTCAAGAGCCGCGCGCACCTTGTCGACGCGTTCATGCTTGGCGCTGCCCTTCGTGGAGAAGGAAAGCAGGGCCACACGGGCGTCGTCGCCCATGACGCGCTTGTACACTCCGGCGGTGCTGATCGCAATGTCCGCAAGCTGCGCGGAGGTGGGTTCAGGAATGACCGCGCAGTCGGTGAACATGCAGACTTTGTTGTCCTTCAGCATGAAGAAGAAGCTCGACACGGTCTTGCTTCCGGCTGCGGTGCCGATCATGCGCAGGCCGGCGCGGATGACGTCGGCCGTGGAGGACAAGTTCCCGGCAACGCCGATTTCGGCTTCACCGCGGCGGACCATGAGGGCGCCGGCGGCGAGGGGGTTCTTGACGGCTTTGACGGCTTCCTCTTCCGAAATGTCTTTGCCCTTGCCCTTTTGGATCGCCATGTACTCCGCGGCGTTGTGCTGAAGCAGGGCCTGGTTGTACGGGTTGACGACCTGAAGGGAGACGCCGGTTTCGCCGCTTTCCTGCAGCGCGGTGCGTACCTTTTCGGGGTCGCCGATGAGGATGGGTTCGACGAGGCCTTCGCGGATCAGCTTGGCGGCGGCGGAAACCACGCGCCGGTCTTCACCGTCGGAGTAGACCACGACACCTTTCCGGGCGCGGCATTTTTCGAGGCAACGTTCGAACACGCTCATTACAGACCAACCTTGCTGATGTCGCGGCCGGATTCGGCAACGACGGTCAGGAGCATGAGGACATAGATGGCGCTGCTCAGGCGGTTCAGGGACGCGAGGATGTCTTCGCGTTCCATGCCGACCTGCACATAGGCCACTTCAACTTCACGGGCCTGGGCGCGCAGCCAGTTGAGCAGCGCGACGTTCGGGCCGAGGGCCACGTCAGGGACAATGTGGCCCTGACCGAGGTACTTCATGGGATCGTGGGAGACGAGGCGGATGGCTTCGGCGTTCATGCCGCACAGGGACTGCGCGGGCACGGCTTCGCCGGAGACTTCGGCCTGAAGGATCTGCCACAGCCACACGTTGATGTCGGAAAGGCCGTTCCTGAGGACGGCGGGGAGCTTGTTGTTGCCGTCGAATCCGGTCTGCACCAGCACCGTGCTGGAAATGAGGGTATCCAGCTTGCCGCGCAGGAAAATGCGCGGGTGGGACTTGGAGACGACCGTATCGGCGTCAAGGTAGGTTCCATCGGGGAACGAGGCCTGTTCGGCAGCCGGAGCGGCCGGGGCGGCGGGAGCCTCTTCCGCAGCGGGGGCCGCGGGTTTGGCTTCCTCGACAGGCGCCGCTTCCACGGTGCACTGACCGGGCAGGATCACGCGGCAGTTGCGGCTGCGCAACAGCTCCGTGGCCGCCGGAGTCAGGCGTTCGCCGGCCTGAAGGCGAAATTCGCCCCCCTGGCCCAGCTCGCAACGCTGTCTGACATCTTCTTCGGTAAGAAAGATCATGATTGTTTCCTTCGTTATGGTCTAGGAACGCGGCTAGGCGGCTACCGCGACCGTGGCGCACCGCACGTGTCCGGAAGAGGAGAGTTCCACTTCCGTGCCCGCAGGGATGCTGAACACGTCGCCGTGGGCCGCGCTGAAGGTCGTGCCCTCAATGCTCAGGTTCAAGTCGCCTTCCAGCACGACGAGCACTTCCGTACGCCGGAACGTCCAGGAAAACGAGAGGTTTTCCCAATCCAGATAACCCACGGAGGCGGCATCCCCTTTGGCGGGGGAAAGCACGTCCATGACGGCCACACTGTCCTTCGCCGGGGAGCCTCCCCAATACTGGGCTTTGCTGTCGACGTGGGTGACGCCTCCAGCCTGCCTGACGCCGGGGCGCACCTCTGGAGCCGCACAAGCGCCCATCTCGGCAAGGACGGAGGCGATCAACCGATCGATCAACGCTTCGTCGGCGGTTCCCGCGGGAAGGGCCGACAAAACCCCGCGCCGGATGGCGACGAGGAGGTCATCGGAGCCCTGTTCCGCCGTACTGGGAGCCGCCACGGCCTCGGCGGCCATGGGGTTGCTGCCGGGCGTGAACACGACCGGAGGCACCGGCTGCGCCGCCGGAGCGGCGGACGCGGTCAGGGCCTGCGTCAGCGGAACCAGCACTTCCTGCAACTGCCGGGCGGCGGCCGCAAGTTGATCGGCGGCCAATGCCGGCGTGGGGACGTGTACAGGCTCCCGGTTGGCGGGCACTTCTGCCGGAACCGGCGAGATCGGCGGGACGGCCTCCGCCTCGTGCCCCGCCGAAGCGGAAGACGGGGCGACGGGCGCTTCCGTCGTCAGGGTTATGCCGTAATGCCGGGCATCGTCCTGAGCCTGCTGGGTGACGATGTCGCCCTTGGCGTAGACGATGACCGACTCGCCGGCTTTCCATGCGAGCCGGACCGTTTCGGCAGTGATGATCTGTTTGGTCATGCCCCAATTCCTTTAGGTGGCGTGCGGCGTATCCCGTGCAGGGCGGCACCGTTTCCCGGAGCCTGCCGGCACGCCTCCGTTACGCGAAACGACTACTTCTTGGCCTTGCCCTTGGGGGCCTCTTCGGCGGCGGGAGCGGCTGCTTCGCCTTTGGCCGCGGCCATGCGGGCCAGCTTTGCGGCCTTGCGGGCGGCCTTTTTCCGCTTGATGTCCTCAAGCATGTCCATGAGGGAGTCGGGTTCCTCAGCGGGGCTGGGGATGATGTTGTAGCCGTTCAGGCCGTTGAGGCTCTGGGCGAGCAGGGCGCCGGTTTCCACGGCGGCCTGGCAAGCGGCCACGTCACCCTTGCAGATGACGCAAACGCGCAGCCCGTCGACCTTGTGCGCAGCGATGATTTCCACTTCGGCGGCCTTGGCCATGGCGTCGGCCACCTGAATGGCGATGACGAGGCCGGCGGTTTCGACGAAGCCGAGGGAAGGTTTATATTCCAAACTCATAGGTTACTCCTGACTGCCTTAGGCAATCTGCTCGAAGACGGTTTCAGCCGGGCTCGGGATGACGACCTTGCTCACGAGGAGTCCGCTTTCGGCGGCGGCCGTGGAGCCGGCTTCGACGGCGGCGTTGACTGCGGCCACGTCGCCGGTCATGAGGGCATAGCCCTTGCCGCCGAGTCCGAGGGCCACGCGGACGTCAAGGAGCTGCACGTCGGCAGCCTTGACGGCGGCATCGGACGCCACCACGATGGAGGCGGCGGAGAAGGTTTCGATGATGCCGAGCGCGCCGCGTTCCGTGATGCCCGTGGCGCCGGCGAGGGCGCCGATCACATCCCGGTGGATGTTGGGGATGATGAACCAGTCCACCAGCGCATCGGCATGGGTTTCGCGTCCGGCGTTCACGGAAGCGGATACGGCAGCCACGTCGCCGGTCACGGCGGCCACGAACTTGCCGGGGCAAATCGTCTTGAAGAACAGCGGATCGACCTGAGCGGTTTTCACCATCTGGTCAGCCGCGTCGATACCAGCGGCAATGCTGTTGAATTCCACCATTCCTACGGCTGTGTATGATTCAGACACAGGGCCTCTCCTTTTTTGTCAGGGGGCGGGCCGGCCGCCCCTTTCCGTATCGTGTTGCAGGCTACTTGCCGATGACGACGGCGCCGTCGACGCTCTTGACCACGCCGTCCATGCTGGCGTGAATGCGGGCGCCGAGACCCTGTTCGGGGATTTCACCAATGACGTCGCCGCACTTGACGCGATCGCCGGCCTTCACCACGGCCTGAGCCGGAGCGCCGATATGCTGCCGCAGCGGGATACGCACTTCAGCCGGGGAGAGCGAGCCCAGATCGTTGGTGGGCAGCTCCATGTAGCGGCTGATGCCGATTTTGTTGACCAGGCGGGGCACGGGCACCCGGCGGAATTCACGCCACTGGGTATAGGCTTCGTTCACGGCGCGGCTGCCTTCATACTTCATCCCGGCCGCGCGCAGCTCATTCTTGATGGCCTGATTGATGCGGCGGGGGGACAGGCCCATAGGACAGGCCACATGCTCGCACACGCCGCAGTCGCAGCAGAGGAGCGCGAGCTTGCCTGCTTCGGAGGTCAGCTCGGCGTTGCTGCCGAAGGCGCGCATGACGCGATGCGTTTCAAAGGGATGGCCGAGGAGATGGCGGGGGCACAGCTCGGAACAGCTGCGGCACTGGATACAGGCCGAAGCCGCGCGGCGACGCATGAAATTGAGGGGCGTGGTCGCGTTCCGGTGCAGGTAGTGCCCGCGGGGCAGGATGATGAGACCGCCGGAGGTTTTGGTGACCACTTCCTTGGCGAAGGCGTCGGCGCTGTCCACCATGCGGCCCATCATGGGGCCGCCGAGAACGAACACGGGATCGCTCACGGTGGGGCCGCCCGCGGCCTCAAGGCAGGCGGAAAGCGGAGTGCCGATCGGCACGCAGACGATGCCGGGCTTCTTCACTTCGCCGGTGACGGTCAAAAATTTGTGCGTGACGGGCTTGCCGTCAAGGGCGTGGGCCACGGACACGAGCGTGCCGACGTTGGCGACCACCGCGCCCACCATGAGGGGCAGGCCCAGCGGGGGAACGGAACGGCCCGTCACTTCGCGGACGAGGGTCTGTTCGTCCCCGGCGGGGTAGAAGTTGGGGAGCAGCGCCAGTTCGATGGGCCGATTGCCGATGGCATCGGTCAGGATCTTGGTGGCTTCCTTATATTTTTTCTTCAATGCGATGACGCCGCGCTTGGCACCGGTGGCCTGCATCAGCTCGCTGAACGCCCGGACGATGTCGTTGGCGTGGTGAAGCATGTGATGCTGGTCGGTGTGCAGAAGGGGCTCGCATTCGCAGCCGTTGGCGATAACCGTGTCGGCGTCGGCGGCGTACTTGACGTGCGCCGGAAAACCAGCTCCACCTTCACCAACGATACCGGCCGCTTTCACCGCCGCTATGAACGCCTGTTTATCCATGCTATCCTCTCGTTACCCAAAACAGTTCGGCAGGCCGCGGCGCGTTTCCGCACCACGGCACTGCCCGGAATCTCAATTCACCGCAAAAGCCTAGCGTCCCATCGGGGCGAAGGGCTGGAACGGCAGCGGGAACTTGGCGTTGTTGAAGCCGTTGGGGGCCATGGGCTTCGTGGTGTTGAGGGAAACGCCCTTGTCGAGGCCGAGGATCTTCGCGGCGGTCTTGTACATGACCTTTTCGCGGACTTCTTCGCTGATGTTGAGCTTCTTGTAGATCTCGATGGCGTCGGCCTGTTCGATGAACGGGTGCGCGGAAGCGAAGATGACCTTGTCGCCGATCATCTTGTTCAGGGCGTCGACATATACGTCGGCCATGGGGGCCAGTTCGTATTCGGACAGGTCCATGTAGACGTTGGCGTTGCGCATGCAGGCGAAAATGGCTTCGTTGACGAAGGGATAACCGCCGTGGCTCATGATCAGGATCAGTTCGGGGAAGTCGCGGGCGACGACGTCGATCTGACGGGGATCAATGTAGTCCATGATGGCGCGGGGAACCTGGGCGGGCGGGGCGGTGGTCACGAAGACCGGCACGCCGAGCTCCACGCACTTGGCGTAGATGGGGTAGTAGCGGGCGTCGCTCGGCGGGCAGTGGGCGAGGTACGGGTCGGTGGCGATGCCGCGCATGCCGAGATCCTTGATCACGTGTTCGACTTCGCGAACGGCGTCCATTCCCTTGTGGGGGTCGATGCCCCAGAAGCCGAGAAATTTGTTGGGGTAGGCGCGGCAGAATTCAAGGATGCTGTTGTTGTTCGCGGGGAAACCGTAGGTGGTTTCGCAGTCGCGGCCGGAAACGACGCACAGCTCAACGCCGCGGCGATCCAGGTCGGCCACGATTTCGGGCAGCGACTGGGGGACGCGCTTGTCGAAGCCGATGGCTTCGCAGGTGGCTTTGAACATCGAGCTGTTCTTGATGCCGTTGATGATTTCCGGCGTGTTCGGGCGGAAGCGGAAGTCGATTATTTTCATCAGTTGACTCTCCTGGCTTGGTGCACAAAAAGATTTGTGAGCATTAGAGCAAATGCCGTTCCAGTTTTGCACAGACAAGGAGATTCCCCAACGACAGCAAGGAAATGGGGGCTAACAAAAAACATTCCTGTTTAGATGCAGGTAAGGATTGTTTTTTGTTGGAACCTATGCAACAGGCTGGAATACAAACTTTTTGTCCGCGTTATCGCCTTAAGGCCACAGTATTGCATGGTGCATAAATGCACCGTTGTTGCAAAAGTGCGACCAAGTCGATGCGCATGCGCCACCGGTTTTTTCAGTTGGTGCGTTTTTGCATCATCTGACTTGTGAATAAAAACGCAATCGGATCGCTCCTTGTGTCGATCCGCAGCACAAGGGCCTTTATGCCATGATTGCAACGGTGAAGCAAGGGGAATCCATATCTAGTGAGCGTTACAAGGAAAAACCAAAAGGCAGAAAACGGGTGGTGCCGCGCAGGGAGTGCGCAGCCAGATGGGGCCGGGAAGGGCGGGCGGGGACGATAGGCTGGGAGGGGGCAGACAGGGCGGCGGGAAGCGCAGCCAAAAGGGGCCAGCCATCGCCGCCGGCCCCTTCGCAGCGGCTACAGGACTTCCAGCGTGTACTGGTCGTTGGTGAACACGCAGAGTTCGGAGGCTATCTTCATGCTTTCCAGCGCGATGTGCTCGGCATCGAGATCGCTGTGGCGGACGAGGGCACGGGCGGCGGAGAGGGCGTAGGGGCCGCCGCTGCCGATGGAAGCGATGCCGTCGTCAGGCTCGATCACGTCGCCGGTTCCGGTGAGCACGAGCGTGTGATCCTTGTCGGCCACAAGGAGCATCGCCTCCAGCTTGCGGAGGAACTTGTCGCTCCGCCAGTCTTTGGCGAGTTCCACGGCGGCGCGGATCAGGTTGCCGCCGGTTTGTTCGAGGTGGGCGTCAAAGCGTTCAAACAGGGTAAAGGCGTCCGCCGTGGCCCCGGCGAACCCGGCGACGATTTGATCTTTATACATCCGCCGGACTTTCTTGGCGGTGTGCTTCATGACGATGCTTTGGCCCATGGTCACCTGCCCGTCGCCGATGAGGGCGACGTGGCCCTTGTGGCGCACGGCGAGGATGGTGGTTCCGCGAAGTTCCATGAATGATCCTTTGTTCTCTGTAATGGGGTGGGGAAGCTATCCTTCCAGAATAACCACGGCGGCGGCGTTGTCACGGGTATGGGTGAGCGTGAGGTGCAGCTTTTTTGCGCCGAGGGCATCGGCCTTTTCCTTGGCCTTCCCGGACAGGACAAGCTCAGGCTTGCCGGAGGGCAGCGAACGCACGGCCACGTCACGGGGGCCTATGCCTTCGGCGAAGCCCGTGCCCAGCGCCTTGACCGCGGCCTCCTTAGCGGCGAACCGCGCAGCCACATAGGAAACGGTACGCGCGGACGGGGAGGCGGGATCGCCGGGGACGGCACTCCGTTCGTCGTCCGCCATGATGCGGTTGAGGAAATGTTCCCCGAAACGGTGCAGTGAACGTTCCACGCGGGAAAGTTCGATCAAGTCCAGTCCAATGCCGATGATTGCCATATGCGTCCCCTCAGGCGGCAGGTTGCCGCCAGCGCGGGACGAAGTCAAGTTGACGCTGTGCCGCCGGATGGTTACACGTTGGAAAAATGACGGGGCCCCGCTTCCGTATCCTGCCGTACCCCCACCGCGCCCGGCGTCCCGTCCGTACTGTTTTGATAAGGAGCATCTATGCGCATATGCATTGTCGGCACCGGCTACGTCGGTCTTGTAAGCGCGGCGTGTTTCGCCGAAATGGGCAATGATGTCCGTTGTGTGGACGTCAACCCGGAAGTCGTGGCCCTGCTCGACAGCGGGCGTATCCATATTTTTGAGCCCGGCCTCGAAGACCTTGTCGGCCGCAATCGGCAGGAAGGCCGCCTGCGGTTTACGACCAGCCTTGCGGAGGGCTTGGGCGGCGCCGAGTTCGCCTTCATCACCGTAGGCACGCCTTCGCGTCCCGACGGCTCCTGCGATCTTTCCTATGTGGAAGGCGTGGCCCGGCAGATCGGCGAGCAGATGCGGGGGCCGCTTATTGTCGTGGACAAGTCCACGGTGCCCGTCGGAACCGCCGACCGCGTCCGTGAGCTCGTCGCCGCTGCCCTTGCCGCCCGTGGCGAGAATATTGCCTTCGATGTGGTGTCGAACCCCGAATTCCTCAAGGAAGGCGACGCGGTTTCGGACTTCATGAAGCCTGACCGGGTCATCGTCGGCACGTCTTCTGAAGAGACCGCCGCCGCGATGCGGGAGCTTTACTCCCCCTTTGCCCGGAGCCGTGAAAAGCTCATCGTCATGGGCGTCCGCAGCGCCGAGATGACCAAATACGCGGCCAACTGCATGTTGGCGACCAAGATTTCCTTCATCAACGAGATTGCCACGCTGTGCGAGAAGGTCGGCGCGGATGTGCGCGATGTGCGCACGGGCATCGGTTCGGATCACCGCATCGGCTACCAGTTCATCTATCCCGGCATCGGCTACGGCGGCTCGTGCTTCCCCAAGGACGTGAAGGCGCTCATCCACACCGCCCATGAAGCGGGTATGCGCCCTGAACTTCTGGAAGCGGTCGAAGGCGTGAACGCCCGTCAGAAGCGCTCCATGGCGTTCCGGGTGGCGGAGTATTTCGAGCCGCAGGGTGGCGTGTTCGGCAAGGTGCTCGCCCTGTGGGGGCTTGCTTTCAAGGCCAACACCGACGACATGCGCGAATCCCCTGCGCTTTCCATCATTGAGGAACTGACCTCGCGCGGCATGCGCATCCGGGCCTATGATCCCATTGCCGGTTCCAACGCCCGCAAGCTGTTGGCGGATAACCCTCTGGTTTTCATCGAGGACGATCAATACGCCGTCTGCGAAGGTTCCGACGCCCTGCTCGTAGCCACCGAGTGGAACCAGTTCCGCAATCCCGATTTTGATCGCATAAAGGAATCCCTCGTCGCCCCCGTCCTTTTTGACGGGCGTAACCTTTATTCTCCCTCGGCACTCGGCAAGCGCGGCTTCGCGTATTTCTGCGTGGGCAAGAAATAGGAAAGAGGCGAGGTAAGGATGTGAAGGCTGGGGGAGGGAACCCTCTGGAGAAGGGCTTCCCAACCCTGCCGCCGATGCCCGTACCCCTCGAAGGCTCGCCGACGGGCACGGCCCCAAGCCGCCATCCGTCGCCCTCCCCCTCTCTCCGCTCCCTCCTCCCAAGGTTTTTGACAGGCGGGGAGGCCGTGCGGCGGGAATTCGTTCCGCGTTTAGGTTGTCAGGGATGATGGCCTTTTTGAAAGAACGTCCGTTGAGAGATAAGAAAGCCGACTGGGAACTATTCAGTCGGCTTTCTTTGTTTTTTGATTTGGTTCTTCCGGAACGGGA
>URTO01000021.1 GCA_900550745.1 uncultured Desulfovibrio sp.
GCAAGGCTTCCCTTTTTCGCCCCTGCCGCTTGACTTCTTTTGGCGAACCTCATATTTTCGTATTATGAATTTTAGTTCATATAGTGAACAATAAAAAACAGCCGGTGTCCCAAACCAGAACGCCGCAAGGCACTCCCCCGACTGCCGGACAAAGGAGTCTCCCGTGAAAAAATCCCCCTGGAAACTGGATCCCTTGTTCACGCCACGCTCCATCGCGGTGATCGGCGCATCCCCCAACGGCGGGGCGGGTTCCATCGTCCTCAGGAACATGCAGCGCCTCGGCTATACGGGCACGGTGTATCCCATCAACCCAAAGTATAAAGAGATTTTTGGATATCCCTGCTACGCGTCCCTGCGCGATCTCCCCGCCCCGGCGGACTGCGCCGCCGTGCTGCTGGGCAGCCGTTCGCTGCTGCCCATGCTTGAGGAGGCGCACGCCGCAGGCGTCAAGGGGGTCTGGGGTTTTGCCAGCGGCTTTGCCGAAACGGGCGGGGAAGGCCGGGCCATGCAGCGGCGCATCCACGATTTCTGCCATGAGTCCGGCCTGCTGTTCTGCGGCCCGAACTGCGTGGGCTATGCCAACATCACTGACAAGACCTGCATGTACAGCGCCCCGCTCCCGCAGGCGTTCCGCCCCGGCGACATCGGCGTCATCGCCCAGAGCGGCGCGGTGCTGCTGGCACTCGGCAACGCCAACCGCATGGCCGGTTTCTCCCGCCTCATTTCCTCCGGCAACGAGGCGGCCCTCGGGCTCGCCGACTACATGGACTATCTGGCCGACGACGACGCCACGCATGTGATCGCCCTGTTCATCGAAACCATCCGCGATCCGGAAGCCTTCGCCGCCGCGTGCTCCCGCGCCGCGGAAAAGGGCAAGCCCGTCATCGCGCTCAAGGTCGGGCGCTCAGAGCTTGCCTGCCGCGTGGCGGCCACCCATACCGGGGCCATCGCGGGAAGCGACCGGATACTCGACGCCTTTTTCCGCCGTGCCAACGTCATGCGGGTCAACACCCTCGACGATCTGCTCGAAACCGCCGTCCTGTTCAGCGGGCTGCGCGGCCTTTCCGCCGGTTCGCCCAAGGTGGGGATGGCCACGGTTTCCGGCGGCGAAATGGGCATGTTGGCGGACGTATGCTCGGACAGCGGCCTCATCTTCCCGCCCATTTCAGAGGCCGGGAAGGAACGGCTCCGCAAAGTGCTCCCGCCCTACGCCCCCATCGCCAACCCCCTCGACGCGTGGGGCAGCGGCGATCTGCGCGAGGCCTACCCCGCCAGCCTCGGCATCCTCGCCGCCGAGGAGGATGTGGAAACGCTCATCGTCTCGCAGGACATCCCCGGCAACATGGCCCCCGAACAGGTGGAGCAGTTCTCGGACGTGGCCCGCGCCGCCGTCGCCGTGCGCGCCGCCTCCGGCAAGCCGGTCATCGTCGTTTCCAATATCTCCGGCGGCATCGATCCGGCCATCAGCGATATCCTCGCACAGGGCAACGTCCCCGTGGTGCAGGGCAGCGGCGTGGGCATCCCCGCCGTCCGGCGCTGGATAGACTGGTGCGCTGCGCGCGCGGCGAAAACGACATCTCCCTCCCCCCGGAAGGATTCCTCCACTCCTTCCATACTCCCCCCCGAACTGGCTTCGGAACTCGACGCCAGTTCGGGCGTATTGCCCTACGCGCTTTCCGCCCGCCTGCTGCGCCATTTCGGGATCGCCATAGATCACGAGGAGCTTGCGGTTTCGCTTGAGGAAGGCATGGCGGCAGCCGGGCGCATCGGCTACCCCGTCGCCCTGAAAGCCGCCTCCCCCGACATCGCGCACAAGACCGAGACCGGCCTCGTCAAGCTCAACCTCCGCACCGGCGCGGAATTCGCGGCGGCATGGCGCGAGCTTGAAGGCATCCTTGCCCAGCACCATGCGGGCGCGCGGCGCGAGGGGATGCTCGTGCAGGGCATGGTGCGGAACGCGGGCGGCAAATCCGGCGACGTGGTGGAAACCATCGTCGGCGTGAACCGTGACGGCGGGTTCGGATCGGCGGTCATGGTGGGGCTCGGCGGCGTGTTCGTGGAGCTGCTGCGCGACGTTTCGCTTGAGCTGGCCCCGCTCTCCCCCGAAGGCGCCCGCGCCATGATCGGCAGGCTCAAGGCCGCCAAGTTGCTTACCGGCTTCCGGGGGCGCGCCGCGTCCGACGTGGAAGCCCTCTCCGATGTGCTCGTCCGGGTGGCAGCCATGTGCTGCGCGCTGGGCGACAGGCTCGTTTCGCTCGACCTGAACCCGGTCATGGTGCTGCCGGAAGGGGAAGGCGTACGCATTGTGGACATCGTGATGCAGGTGGCTCCGGCACGGCATTGCGGGGAAACCGACTAATCTTGATGGAGAAAAGCCGATGAAGAAACTTCTGTCCGGCAACGAGGCCCTCGCACGGGGCGCGCTGGAAGCGCGCATAGAGATCGCCTGCGGCTATCCGGGGACACCCAGTTCGGAAATCCTTGAAAACGTCAGCAAGTACAAAGAAATATACTCCGAATGGTCGGTAAACGAGAAGGTGGCGATGGACGCCGCTGCGGGCGCGGCCTATTCCGGGCGCCGCTCGCTCGTGACCACCAAACAGGTGGGCATGAACGTCATGTCCGATTCGCTGTTCTATACCGCCTACACCGGCGCGGAAGCCGCGCTCGTGGTCGTCACCGCCGACGATCCGGGCCTGTTCAGCTCCCAGAACGAGCAGGACAACCGCCACTATGCCAAGCTCGGCAAGTTCCCCATGCTGGAACCCTGCGACAGCCAGGAATGCAAGGATTTCATGATCGAAGCCGTGGACATGAGCGAACGCTTCGACACGCCCGTGGTCATCCGCACGACCATGCGCACCTCGCATTCCAAGTCCGTGGTGGAGCTCGGCACCCCCGGCTCCTACGGGCGCGAGGTCGGCCCCTTCCCCCGCAACATCGAGAAGTACAACTCCATGTGCACGTGGGCGCGCAAGCGGCACTACATCCTTGAACAGCGCCTGCTGGACATCGAGGAATGGAGCAACACGTGGCCCGGCAACCGCATCGAATGGGGCGGCCGCGAATACGGCTTCATCGCCGGGGGCATCATCTACGAATACGTGAAGCAGGTCTTCCCCGAAGCCTCCATCCTCAAGCTCGGCATGTGCTACCCCCTGCCGAAGAAGCTGATCCGGGAGTTCGCGGACGGCGTGCGCAACGTCATCGTGGTCGAGGAGCTTGACCCCTTCATCGAGGAGCAGGTCAGGGCTATGGGCATCCCCGCGCGCGGCAAGGACATTTTCTCCATCTGCGGCGAACTGCTGCCGGAGGACATCGCCGAAAGCTGCCGCAAGGCGGGCATCCTTAAAGATACGGCCCCCGCGTTCAGCGACACGTCCGAATCCCTCCCCAGCCGCAGCCCGCTGCTGTGCTCCGGCTGCCCGCACCGCTCCACGTTCTACAACCTTTCCCAGATGAAGGTGCCGGTGGCGGGCGACATCGGCTGCTACAACCTCGGCACCCTGCCGCCCTTCAATGCCCAGCACACCATGGGGGCCATGGGCGCGAGCGTGGGCGTGCTGCACGGCATGGGCCTTTCCGGGCTGCCCGAGCCCGCCGTGTGCACCATCGGCGACGGCACGTTCTTCCATGCGGGCGTCGCGCCGCTGCTGAACATGGTCCACAACAAGGGCAAGGGCACGGTCATCATCATGGACAACCGCACCACCGCCATGACCGGGCATCAGGACAACCCCGGCATCGAGGCGACCCTGTCCCTCGGCACCGTGGCGCCTGTGGACATCGCCGGGCTGTGCCGCGCCTGCGGCGTGGAAAAGGTGCTCACCGCGGATGCCTTCGATCTCGCCGCCGTCCGGAAGGCGCTTGAAGAGTGCACCGCCTACGACGGGGTTTCCGTGCTCATCACGCGCGGGGACTGCGTGTTCGTCTCCCGCAGCCCCAAGCCCGCCCGCGTGGTGGATGCGGACAAGTGCATCGCCTGCGGAAAGTGCATCCAGAGCGGCTGCCCCTCCGTGGTGCTGTCCGACGAAAAGCACCCCAAGACGGGGAAGCGCAAGGCCCGCATTGAACCCGTGACCTGCGTCGGCTGCGGCATCTGCGCCCAGATCTGTCCCGTCCACGCCATCTCCGGCCCCGAACAA
Organism: uncultured Desulfovibrio sp.; assembly: GCA_900550745.1. GTDB lineage: Bacteria > Desulfobacterota > Desulfovibrionia > Desulfovibrionales > Desulfovibrionaceae > Bilophila. Next base: position 4,146 of record URTO01000021.1, read on the forward strand.
GCCTAGGTCGTGTCGTCAATTAGATATAATAGGTTGAGATTATTTAACCATTTAAAGTCATAAAACATATTAATTTAATAATTTCAAATAGTTATATAAAACGACGACGCAACCTAAGGAGCGCATCCCCATGAAAAAGACCATCCGTTTCCTCATCACCGGGGTCGGCGGGCAGGGAACCATCCTCGCCAGCGACATCCTCGCCGAAGTAGGGCTCCGGCTCGGCCACGACGCCAAGAAATCCGACATCCTCGGCCTCGCCGTGCGCGGCGGCTCCGTGGTCAGCCACATCATCTGGGGCGAAAACGTCCGCGCGCCCATGATCGACCAGGGCACCGCCGACTATTACCTGAGCTTTGAATGGCTGGAGGGCCTGCGGCGGCTCGCCTATACCAATAAGAATACGGTCGTGCTCGCCAACGACTGGCGCATCGACCCCGTGTCCGTCAGCTCTGGGCAGGCCGACTATCCCGACGAGGACGGCATCCGAGCCGCCATCCGCGAGCGCTGCGCGGGCCTGCGGCAAATCCCGGCAACCCCCCTTGCCGTGCGTATGGGCAACGCCCGCGTGTTCAACAGCGTCATGATGGGCGGTCTGGCCCAGCTTGTCGGGGGCGACGCCGACGTATGGCGCTCCGTCATCGCCGACCGGGTCGCGCCCAAAGTGCGGGATCTCAATATCCGGGCATTCGATGCCGGGTTGAACCACACGTTCTAGACCGTGTCGTCAATTAGATATAATCTATTGAAACTATTTAACCATTTTCAAGTCGCAAAAAATTGTTTTAAATAATTTCAGATAGTTGCATGTAAAAATGACGACACAACCTAGGGCCATCCCATCTTGAAACGGCTTTCGCCGCACGCGGGTGCGGCGTGCCGTGAACCGGCGTGGGGTCTGGTGAAGGCGGCGCTCCCCATCGGAGCCCGGCTTTGAGGCGTATGCCCTTGCAAAGGCCACCTGCCCTAAAGACGCCGCGGGGACTCCGCGGCATGTGGGGGAACATTCCCATGTTTGATATTCTGTTCCGCAATGCAAAGGTCATCGACGGCACGGGCAACCCGTGGTTCTACGGTGATGTGGGCGTGGAAGGCGGCACCGTCGCCGCCGTGCTGCCCCCCGGTTCCACGGCCCGCGCCCGCCGCGTGGAGGATGTGGACGGTAAGGCGCTCTGCCCCGGTTTCGTGGACGGGCACAGCCATTCGGAATTGCCGCTCCTCGCCGGGGAAATCATGGACTGCAAGATCATGCAGGGCGTGACCACCGAAAACCTTGGGCTGGACGGCATGTCCCTCGCGCCGATCAAGGACGGCGACAAGGCCGACTGGAAGAAACACCTTTCCGGCCTCGCCGGGACGCTCGACGTGCCGTGGACATGGAACAGCTTCGCGGAATACCTCGACTGCCTCCAGGCCGCGAAGCCGCCGCTCAACGTCTCCTCGTACGTGGGGCTGGGCACCGTGCGCCTGAGCGTCATGGGCATGACCGACAGGCCCGCGGAAGACCACGAAATCCGGGCCATGCGGGATCTGGTCGCCCGGTGCATGGACGAGGGCGCGCGCGGCATCTCCGCCGGGCTGATCTACCCTCCGAGCCGCTATCAGAGCCTTGAGGAAACGGTAGCCGTAGCCAAGGCCGCGGCGGCGCACGGCGGCATCTACGACGTGCACATGCGCAACGAGGCCGACGCCATCGCCGAATCCGTGGAAGAGGTGATCGCCATCAGCGAACGCTCCGGCATCCCCGCCATGATCACCCACTTCAAGATCCGCGGGAAAAAGAACTGGGGCCGCTCCGCCGCGCTCATCCGGCGCATCGACGAGGCCCGCGCCGCCGGGATCGACGTCACGATGGCCCAGTACCCCTACACGGCGGGGAGCACGTTCCTGCATGTAGTCATCCCGCCGTGGTACCACAGCCGGGGCGTGGACGGCCTGCTGCGGGCCCTGCGCGAGGAGCGCGGCGCCATCAAGCATGACCTCGACACGCGCATGGACTGGGAAAACTTCTCGCAGTCCGTGGGCTGGGAAAAGATCTTCGTCTCTTCGGTGGCCAGCGCAGCCAACCAGCCCTGCGTGGGCAAGAGCATCTCGCAGATCGCCGCCGAACGGGGACATGCCGACCCTGCCGACGCCGCCTTCGACCTGCTGGTGGAAGAACAGCTCGCCGTGGGCATGATCTCGTTCGGGCTCGACGAGGCGGACATCACCGCGATCATGCGCCACCCCGCCGTGAGTTTCATCACCGACGGGCTCATGAGCGGAAGGCCCCACCCGCGCGCCTACGCCACCTATCCCCGCATCCTCGGCCGTTATGTGCGTGAGCAGGGCGTCCTTTCCCTTGAAGAGGCCGTCCGCAAGATGACCTCGCTCCCCGCCCGCAAGATCCGGCTGCGGAACAAGGGCGTCATCGCCGAGGGCTACGACGCGGATCTGGTGGTCTTTGACCCGGATACCGTCATCGACAAGAACAGCTATGACGATCCCCGCGTGCATCCCGCCGGGATCAGGCATGTGCTCGTCAACGGCGTGTTCGTGGTGGAGGATGCCGCGCTTACGGGTGCCCGGCCCGGACGGGTCATCAGGGATTAGCCGCCCGGCGGAATGCGGGCACGAAATGCCTGCCCTCCCCGCAAGGGAAACGGCCCCATGCCGTGGGAGGCCCGCCTGACGGGAGAGGCCGTACGAAGGGAACCGCGCCGGGGAAGCTCCGGCACGGAACACGCAATGGCCCGTGCCCGCCGGATGGTGAGGCCGGGACGCCCCCGGCGCGCGGGGCACGCAACGATCCGGGGAATGCCTCGCGCGGTCATGGAAGGGGACGCCCCCGCGCGGGGCACACAAGGAACGGCCGCCCGTGCGGAATGCGGGCAGCCATAACAGGCTGCGGAAACAATTCTCGGATCCCTGCGCCGAAAAGGACGGCGGGGGAACGCTTTCAGGTGCCGGAACGTATTGCCTTTCTCATGACGGGTAGGCATACTTTCATGCCGGAGGACGGAGCTTTCCCCGCCGCCGAATATCCCTTCCCGGAGATTCCCATGCTGACATCATCACAAAAAGTTTTCGACGTTCTGGAATTCCTCTGCGCCAACGGCCCACACAAGGCCCTTGAGGTGAGCAAGGCCCTGTCTCTGCAAAAGAGCTCGGTGCACCGCTTCCTCAACAGCCTCATCGAGTTCGGCTATGTCCGCAAGGACGACCAGACGGGGCTTTTTTCGGTGACGCTCAAGGTGGTGCAGCTCGGCGCCATGGTGAGCAGCAAGATCGACATGGTGGAAACCGGAAGATCGTATATGCGGGAACTTGTGGCCATGTTCGAGCAGGCCACGGTCAGTTTCGCCACGTTCATGGACAAGCAGGTGCTCGTCCTGCGCCGCGAATACCCCCGCAACTGCGTCACGCGCATCGATCTGAGCCAGCAGCTCCCCGCCTACTGCACGGGGCTCGGCAAGGCTCTCCTCTCGACGAAAAGCGAAGAGGAAATCGACGAATACATCGCCACCGTCCCGCGGACGGCCTATACCCTGCATACCCTGACGGACGGGGAACGCCTCAAGCAAGACCTGATCGACGCCAAGGAAAAGGGATACGCCGAGGATATCTCCGAAATCAGCGACTCGCTCCACTGTGTCGCCGTGCCCATCCTTACCCCGCACGGCGGGCTCTGGGCCATCAGCCTTTCGGGGCATTGTTCCGTCATCCGCGGGTACGGTGTGGAAAACATCGTGAAGCATCTGAAAAAGGCCGTCTGGGATATGACCTCAGGCTATTCCGCCGCGCCCGTCGCCTGACCCGCCGGATCGCCCATGCCCGGCAAAGGGCCTCCTGCATCCGAGGGCCTCGGTCGCCTTGGGATTGCCCGCGCCCCCGGCAAAAGGCCCCCGTTCAGGGCGTGCCCGCCGCTCCGCCGCGAGGCATCCGGGGTTCCCGCAATGCCCTTGCCGGAGGCCCCTCCGGGGACGGCATGAAGCGGCAAGGCGGAACCGCCCCACCTCTCGGCGGAACCCCTTCGGGGGCGGCATGAGGGGCGGCTCCCGCCAACGGGAGGGGGAAGCCATCAGGCCGCCGGACAAGGCAGGGGGTGCTTCACTGGGGACACGCCATGAGTACGACTCTGATCACAAACGGCATCGTCGTTGATGCCGGAACCATGCGCCCGCTGGACATCCTCATTTCCGGGGAACGGGTGGAAAGCCTCCTCCCGCGCGGCTCCGAAGTGCGGGCAGACCGGGTCATCGACGCCTCCGGGCGCTACGTGCTGCCCGGCATCATCGACGCGCACAACCACCCCGTCTATGCCGACCGCATCGACCGCCTTTCGCGGGCGGCCCTGTCCGGCGGCGTCACCACCGTCATCCCCTACATCGGGGCCGTCGCCGCATGGGGCAAACAGGGCGGGCTGGTTCAGGCCATCGACGACTTCATCAAGGAAGGGGAAAACGGGTCCTGCATCGACTTCGGGCTGCACTGCACCCTGACCGCCAACGTCATGGAGGAGGCCGACAGAGCCATCCCCGAACTGGCCACGCGCGGGGTCATTTCCTTCAAGGCGTTCACATCCTATAGGAAGCGGGGCATGAAACTGGAGGACGACCAGATCCTGCACCTCATGGAACTGGTCGCGCGCGAAAAGGCCCTCCTCGCCTTCCATGCGGAAAACGATGCCATCCTTGAGCATTTGGAAGCCAAGGCCGTTGCCGAGGGGCGCGAGCATCCCCGCGACTACCCCGCGACGCACCCCAACATTTCCGAGGCCGAGGCCATCTTCCGCGTGCTTTCGCTGGCCTCTGTCGCGGGCTGCAACATCTACCTGCCGCATGTCACCTGCAAGGAATCCCTCGAAGCCATCAGGCTGTTCAGGAAGTGGGGCACAGTGCCCACGCTTTTCGCCGAAACCTGTCCCCACTATCTGACGCTGGACGACAGCCAGCTTGCGCTGCGCGGCAACCTCGCCAAGATGTCCCCTCCACTGCGCAAGGAGGCAGACCGCGAGGCGCTCTGGGAAGCGATCCGCAACGACGAAATACAGGTTGTCGCCTCCGACGCGGCGGGGCACGCCACCGCCGCCAACGAACCGCTCTTTGCCGAAACCTTCCGGGCCCCGCACGGCGCGCCCGGCGTGGATACGCTTTTCTGCGTCACGTGGAACGAGGGGATCGCCAAGGGCCGCATCACCATTCCCGGCCTTGTGCGGCTCCTGTGCGAAAACCCCGCGAAATGCTTCGGCCTGTACCCCAGAAAGGGAACCCTCCTCCCCGGATCGGATGCGGACGTGGTCATCGTCGATCCCGGCGAAGGCTGGATCATCCCCGACAGGAACGAGCACATGGCCGTGGACTACAGTCTGTTCGCGGGCATGGGCTGCCTCGGCAGGCATCGCACCGTGCTGCTGCGCGGCGCGGTCGCCTATCAGGACGGAAAAATCCTTGACGACGCCCGGCGCGGCGTTTTCCTGCGCGGCAGCCTGCCCGCCTAACGGAGCAAGGCCGCCGATAGGAACCGGCATCGACGGCAGGGGGCCAAGGCTGGTGGAATCCGTCCAGCCTTGACCCCTGACTGCATCGTCCCCACCGTCCCAAAGCTGGGAAGGCTGTCTTGGAAAACTTGGCCCCTTGCCCGCCCCTCCGAATCCAAGCCGCTCGGCGTCGGCGTGCGTTTGGCCCCTTGCCTGCAATCGCCCTCCAGCCCGGAGGCGATGAACAACACTTTCAGCAATGAAAAAGGAGGCTGTGTTATAGAAAGTGGTTGATACTTTTTCCCCTGAAACTCCAAAGGAATAACCGACAGAATGCCTTAGCCGTGGAGCCCGCCAAGGGGAAAACTGGAAAAAAGCTGTATTTTCACCGCACTGTGAAGCTGAAACAACCACATACTAACAGGGCCAAAAAGGAAGCAGCCTGCCCCACAACGCAAAGGCGCTGCCGCGATGCCTTCCTACGGCAGATAACGGCTCAGAGCCCGGCGTGCCTTCAGGCACTGTCCGCATCCAGATGGCGCATCACCGCCACTTCGTCGCAGTCGGGAAAGCGGGGACAGTTCGCACAGACGATCCAGACGCGCTGGGGCAGCAGATCCTTGCTTACCACACAAAAGCCGTTCCGCTCGAAAAAGCGCACCTGATACGTCAGCGCGAATACCCGGTCGATGCCTATCCTGCGGGCGTCCTTACAGCACTCATCCACAAGGATGTTGCCGAACCCGTTACCCCGCCACGGCTTGGCAATGGCGAGGGAGCGAACTTCCGCCAAGTTTTCCCAAATCACCGCCAGCGCCGCGCAGCCGATGAATTCTCCGTCGCCGGTTTCCAAGATGCGGAAATCCCTGATCTGACCGTATAGGTTCGACAGCGAACGCGGCAGCAGCAGGCCCTCAGCCGAACATTCCATGAGCAATCCGTGGATCTTTTTCGCATCGCACATCCGCGCGGGACGCAAGACTGGCTGCATGATACAGAGCTCCTCTCCCAAAAAGCGATTCAACAAAAAGGGTGGCCCCATCCCGGACAAACCGGAAGCCCTTGGGCCTCCCCTGCGGCGGTTCCGATCTCCGAGTCCGCCATCCACACCGCGCCGCTGAAGGCCTTCGGCCCCCCTCCGCCTTTCGATTGAAACTACCCGGAATGATGTACCTGTTTTTGCCGACAGCCACAACATCCGGTATCGCTGATCCGCCTTTTCCCTGCGGGATTGGGCAACGCACGCCTTGGGGCCAACCGCAGCCGGGATGCGGCACCCGGCGCAAGGGCCGCCATGCAGAGCGGGAGGAACCGAGAGGGAATGGGATAGCCCCCTGCGGCAAGGGGCCGCCCCATCCGGCCGATCCCCGCGCGAAAAGTCTGTGATGGGGCCTCCGGCGGCAATGGGCTGCCGCCCCTTGACCCTGCCCGGTGGGGCAAGCGCCCCCCCGGACCCCCGCATATGTGATCCGCTCCAACACGAAAGAGGGGGTACCTTTGACAGGGAAAAACAATCCCCAAAAGATACCGTTCATTCTCCCGCCTGAGATGAGGGATTCGATAAGAACGAAAGTCTTGGGAAGGTGGGAGGAGGGGGTTCGGGGGAGGAGGGAGGAAGCCCTTCTTCAGAAGGGTTTCCTCCCTCCTCCCCGGCATATCTTACCTCCGCCCCTTCACCTCAAAGAGTCTCATTGCCGTACGGCTTTGAATGGCGGGCCTTCTCCAAAATCCAGTCATGGAACAGCCGGACTTTGGGCCGCTGGATGCCTTTGTGCGTGGACACCACATAATAGGTCTGCGGTGCGGGGAAAACCAAATTGAAGGGTACGATGAGCTCTTTTTTTTGCAGGGCATCCCTGACCAGCCACTCGCGGCCGAGCGCGACGCCGAGCCCTTGCTTTGCCGCTATCGCGGTCAATTCGGCACGGTCGAAACTGTAGCCCGATTGGAGCGGCAGCCCCGTAATCCCTGCCCAGTTCGCCCATATCTCCCACCCCGCATAAAACGGCGTGTTCGCGGCCTCAGGATGCTCATGGATCAACTCACAGTTGCGCAACGCTTCGGGGTTCTCGATCAAATCATGCTCCCGCGCATAATGCTGGGAACACACGGGCAGCAAGTTGTCCCGCAGGAGCGGCGTCGCGTGCAGCCCGTCGGTAATCGAATCGCCGCAATAGATCGCCACATCCGCATTGTTCTCTTCGTTCTCATAGCTGATGAGGTCGTTGCCGCTGCGTATGTGGAGGGAGATGTTGGGATGCTCACGCTGAAATTCCGGCAGCAACGGCAGCAGCCAGCAACCGGCGATGGAAGGGGCGCAGGCAATGACGAGAGCCCCCTGCAGCTCTGCCTCCTGAATATTTCTGATGGCTTCGTGGATCTGCTTGAGGCTGGCGTCCAGCGCGCCGTACAGCGTCTTTCCTTCTTCGGTCAGAATGATCTTGCGCGTCAGGCGATGGAAGAGCGGGAACCCCAGTTCCTGCTCAAGACAACGTATTCTATGGCTCACCGCGCTCTGGGTGATGCAGAGTTCCTCGGCCGCCTTCGTAAAGCTCATGTGCTTGGCTACCGCCGTGAACGAATACAGGAATTGCCCGGACACTTGGAGTTTGTTCTGGTTCATGCATTAATCTCATGAATGGGCGGATAAAGATTTTGCGTTTGATAGAATTATCACATTCTTCTATACCGTAATCATAAGATTAGAAGAATCCATAGATAACCAACCCTTTTC
>URTO01000022.1 GCA_900550745.1 uncultured Desulfovibrio sp.
GTCAACCTGGCCTCCCCGGTAAGCCCGCCAGCCTGATTTTCCTCCTATCCGACTGTAGATACGTTTGAAAAAATTATTTGTGGGCGATTTCCACGAGGCCGATCTTATACCGCTGCGCTTTCCTGACGATGGTGGACTGGCTGACTTTGAGCCGCCGGGCGGCCTTGTAGGTACTGCCGGTTTCGGTGAGCGCGGCCATGATCATGTTGCGCTCCAGTTCGGCGACGGCCTCGCGCATGGGCTGGCGGAAGGAGACGCCGCCCTGGGGGAGGGGCGACTGGGCCTGCATATATTGAGGGAGATCCTGCATGGTGATGGTTTCTTCCTCGCTCATGGTCGCCAGCGACTGCACGAGGGCGCGGAGCTCGCGGACGTTACCCGGCCAGCGGTAGGTCAGGAAGCAGTTCAGCACCTGCGGATCGAAATTTTTTTGCAGCCCGTTTTTCTTGATGATCTCCTGCAAGAAATGCATGGCGAGGACGGGGATGTCGTCCGGCCGTTCCCGCAGCGGAGGGATTTCCACGGTCAGCACCCGGAGGCGGTAGAAGAGGTCTTCGCGGAACTGCCCCGAAGCGGCCATGTCCGCCAGCGGCTTGTTGGTCGCGGCGATGACCCGCACGTCCACGGTGATGGGCTTGGTCCCCCCGACCCGGTGGAAGGGGTGCCCGTCGAGCACTTGCAGCAGCTTGGCCTGCATGGGGAGGGGGAGCTCGCCGATTTCGTCAAGGAGGAGGGTTCCCTTGTGGGCCAGCTCGAACATGCCGGGCTTGCCGCTTTTGGCCGCGCCGGTGAAGGCGCCTTTTTCGTAGCCGAACAGTTCGGATTCCATAAGCGACATGGGGATGGCCCCGCAGTTCACCGCGATGAACGGTTCGGCGCTGCGCTGGCTCATGTCGTGGATGGCCTTGGCCGTCAGCGTCTTGCCGGTTCCGGTCTCTCCGAGGATGAGGGTGATGGCTTCGGTGCGGGCGGCTTTGGAGGCTTCCTTGCGCAGGCGGCGCATGGGGGCGCTGTGCCCGACGAACCCGGCGTCCATTTCGGTTTGAAGGTTCTCCAGGCGTGCTTTGTAGGCGAGGGTTTCCATCTCCAGATCGGTGAGCTTCCGCTGGAGGGTTTCCAGCTCGGTCATGTCGCGGATGGAGGCGATGACCCGCCACACGTTGCCCTTTTCGTCAAAAATGGGCGTGCTGGTGTTCAGGCAGCGCTTGCCGTTGGAATAGTCGTCGAACATGGTGACCGCGCGTTTTTCGATGAGCGCGCGCAGGGTGACGCAGGTTTCAAAGCGCCCCTTGTGCATGGGTTCGGTCACATGCTTGCCGATGACTTCCTCGGCGCGCAGCCCGGCGATGCGCTCCATCGCCTTGTTGACGCGCAGGGTGATGCCGTCGGAGTCGATGACCCAGATGCCGTCGTGGATGGAGTCGAGCAGGACGGTCAGCTCCTGCCAAGGCAGTTCGGCCACCCGGTTGATCTGATCGACCGGGATTTTTGACATTGTGATAAGGCGAACTTGCTCGCCGTCCGCGGAATCGCCGGCGGAAGCGCTTTTCCAGCGGATGATGTACATGGAACCCTCTTTGTGGTGGGCGATCAGCTCGCCTCCGTGGGGTTCGCTCAGGCTTTCCTCCACTTCATCAAATCCGCATCGCGTCAGGCGGGGCAAAAGAGGCTCGTCATCAGCCCGTCCGGGAGAAAGTTTGAGTATTTCTCCCAACATATTGTTTATAAATATTAAATTCCATGTGTCCCCGCGGCATATTCCGGCGGCGACGAGTTCGTTTTGATGGAGGATGTGATCGCAAAAGGCGGGCTGTGGCGTCATGGAAGAACCTCTCTAATGCAACTATGCATCATGATGCAAAATTAACTCGAACATTCCTATGATTCATCGGCAAGTGATTCGAGACTGCATTGACCCCAAAAAGGCCTGAAAAGGGCGCTTTTAAAAACTATAATAAAAATATTATGTTATGATGTTTGGGAAAAATGGAACGCTAGTTGCTATAAAGAGGGCATGGAGTACAACCCCACCCTGAATTTCAAAACGTACTTCAACATACTGCTCTCGGAGGCACTCAAATGCGTGTAGGTATCCCCACCGAAATCAAAGTTCAGGAATTCCGCGTTGGCATCACCCCCGCTGGCGTTCATGCCCTTAAAGAAGCCGGTCACACCGTCCTCGTGCAGAAGGGCGCCGGCCTCGGCAGCATGATCACCGACGAAGAATACGTTGCCGCCGGTGCTCAGATCGTTGATACCGCCAAGGAATGCTGGGATTGCGACATGGTCGTGAAAGTGAAGGAACCTCTGGCTCCTGAATACGACCTGTTCCACGAAGGCCTGATCCTCTACACCTACCTGCACCTTGCTCCGGAACCGGCCCTGACCAAGGCTCTTCTCGACAAGAAGGTTATCGGTATCGCTTACGAAACCGTGCAGCTCGACAACGGTTTCCTTCCCCTCCTCGCCCCCATGTCCGAAATCGCCGGCCGCATGGCCACTCAGGTGGGCGCCCAGATGCTGACCAAGATTGAAGGCGGCATGGGCCTCCTGATGGGCGGCACCGCTGGCGTGCAGGCCGCTCACGTCGTCATCGTGGGTGCCGGTACCGTGGGTCTCTCCGCCGCCAAGGTTGCCATGGGCATGGGCGCTCGCGTGACCATCCTCGACAGCAACCTCTTCCGCCTGCGTCAGATCGACGACCTGTACGGCGGTCGTATCCAGACCCTGGCCTCCAACGCCTTCAACATCGCCGCCGCTGTGAAGGAAGCCGACCTCCTCGTGGGTTCCGTCCTCATCCCCGGCGCCCTGACCCCGAAACTGGTCACCGAAGCCATGGTGAAGACCATGAAGAAGGGCTCTGCCATTGTTGACGTCGCCATCGACCAGGGCGGTTGCATCGAAGTGACCGCGAAGCACGGCGCCACCTACCATGACAACCCGACCTTCATGTATGAAGGCATCGTGTGCTACTCCGTGGGCAACATGCCCGGCGCCGTGGCCCGCACCTCCACCTTCACTCTGACCAACGCCACCATGCCTTACATGATCGATCTGGCCAACAAGGGCTGGAAGAAGGCTTGCCAGGACGACAAGGCTCTGGCCCGCGGCATCAACACCTATGACGGCAAGGTGTACTTCAAGGGCGTTTCCGATGCTCTCGGTTACGAACTGCATTGCACCTGCGACATCCTGAAGTAAGACGTGATTCATGACTGGACCAGTCTCATGTCCGCATGAGACTGGCCAGTTTTCCGGTCAAAGTCAAGGGTAAGGGCAGGAACGGCCCATGTGCGCCAATTGGTTTTCGCCTTTAACCTTCCTGTGACAATACCATCATTATTTCATGAGGAATGCACCATGACTTACGATAAAGCTGAATTGGTCGCTCTGGACAAAAAGCACGTTTGGCACCACCTGACCCAGCACAAGAATTTCGAGCCCGCCATCTATGTGAAGGGCGAAGGCATGCGCATCACCGACATCGACGGCAAGACCTACATCGACGCCGTGTCCGGCGGCGTGTGGACCGTCAACGTCGGCTATGGCCGCAAGGAAATCGTTGACGCCGTCGCCGCCCAGATGATGGAACTGTGCTACTTCGCCAACGGCATCGGCAACGTCCCCACCATCGAATTCTCCAAGAAGCTCATCGAAAAGATGCCCGGCATGAGCCGCGTGTATCTCTCCAACTCCGGTTCCGAAGCCAACGAAAAGGCTTTCAAGATCGTCCGTCAGATCGGCCAGCTGAAGCACGGCGGCAAGAAGACCGGCATCCTGTATCGTGCCCGTGACTATCATGGCACCACCATCGGTACCCTGAGCGCTTGCGGCCAGTTTGAACGTAAAGTTCAGTACGGCCCCTTCGCTCCCGGCTTCTATGAATTCCCCGACTGCGACGTTTACCGCTCCAAGTTCGGCGATTGCCCGGATCTCGGCGTGAAGATGGCCAAGCAGCTTGAAGAAGTCATCCTGACCGTGGGCCCGGACGAACTCGGCGGCGTGATCGTGGAACCCATGACCGCCGGCGGCGGCATCCTCGTTCCTCCGGCAGGCTACTATGAAACCATCCGCGAAATCTGCGACAAGTACGGCCTGCTCCTGATCATGGACGAAGTCGTGTGCGGCCTTGGCCGTACCGGCAAGTGGTTCGGCTACCAGCACTTCAACGTCCAGCCCGACATCGTCACGATGGCCAAGGGCGTCGCTTCCGGCTACGCTCCCATCTCCTGCACCGTGACGACCGAAGCCGTGTTCCAGGACTTCGTGAACGACCCGGCCGACCACGACGCCTACTTCCGCGACATCTCCACCTTCGGTGGCTGCACCGCCGGCCCCGCCGCGGCTCTGAAGAACATGGAAATCATCGAGCGCGAAAACCTGCTCGAAAACTGCACGAAGATGGGCGAACGCCTCATCGAAGGCCTCAAGGGCCTGATGGACAAGCATCCCATCATCGGCGACGTACGCGGCAAGGGCCTCTTTGCCGGTATCGAAATCGTTAAGGATCGCGCTACGAAGGAACCCATCGCCGAACCCATCGCCAACGCTATGGTCGGCGCCGCCAAGCAGGCCGGCGTGATCATCGGCAAGACCTCTCGTTCCTTCCGTGAATTCAACAACACCCTGACCCTGTGCCCGGCCCTGATCGCCACCGAAGCCGACATCGACGAAATCGTCGCCGGTATCGACAAGGCGTTCACCACCGTCGAACAGAAGTTCGGTCTGTAAGAATTGAAAAGCCCGATGCCTCCACCGGAGGCATCGGGACTTTCATTCTGGAAAACGTCGGCAGGGCAAGGCAGTGCTTTGTCCTGCTTCGGCATATTGAAGACTTCAACAACGCGAGGATACGACAATGGCTTTTGTGCATTACACCGTCAAGAAGATCGTGCATGGCCTCGGCGCCATCAAAGAAGCCGCCAACGAAGTGAAGAACCTCAAGGGTTCCAAAGCGTTCATCGTGACCGACCCCGGCTTGGCCAAGATCGGCGTCCAGAAGCCCCTCGAAGAAGCCCTGACCGCCGGCGGCATCGAATGGAAGCTGTACGCTGAAGCCCAGCTCGAACCCAGCATGGATTCCATCCAGCACTGCACCGACGAAGCCAAGGCTTTCGGCGCCGACGTGATCATCGGTTTCGGCGGCGGTTCCGCCCTCGACACCACGAAGGCCGCTTCCGTGCTGCTTTCCAACGAAGGCCCCATCGACAGGTACTTCGGCATCAATCTGGTTCCGAACCCCTGCATGCCCTCCATCCTGATCCCCACCACAGCCGGCACCGGCTCTGAAATGACCAACATTTCCGTGCTCGCCGACACCAAGAACGGCGGCAAGAAGGGCGTTGTTTCCGAATATATGTATGCCGACACCGTCATCCTCGACGCCGAGCTGACCTTCGGCCTGCCTCCCCGCGTGACCGCCATGACCGGCGTTGACGCTTTCGTGCATGCCATGGAATCCTTCTGCGGCATCGCTGCCACCCCGATCACCGACGCCCTGAACCTTCAGGCCATGAAGCTGGTCGGCGCCAACATCCGTCAGGCCTATGCCAACGGCAAGAACGCCGCTGCCCGCGACGCCATGATGTACGGTTCCGCCCTCGCCGGCATGGGCTTCGGCAACACCCAGAACGGCATCATCCATGCCATCGGCACGACCCTGCCCGTGGAATGCCATATCCCCCACGGCCTGGCCATGTCCTTCTGCGCTCCCTTCAGCGTTGGCTTCAACTACATCGCCAACCCTGAAAAGTACGCCATCGTGGCTGACATCCTGCGCGGCGATGACCGTTCCGGCTGCATGAGCGTGATGGATCGCGCCGCCGACGTGGAAGACGCCTTCCGCGACCTGCTGAACGATCTCGACATCGCCACCGGCCTCGTCAACTACGGCGTGAAGCGTGAAGACCTGCCCGCCTGCGCGGATCGCGCCTTCGCCGCCAAGCGTCTCCTGAACAACAACCCCCGCGCCGCCAGCCGCGACCAGATCCTTGCTCTGCTCGAAGCCAACTTTGAAGCCTAGTCCTTGGATTTGAGATAAGCCATTGGCCGGGGGAGGAAAGGCGCACTGCGCAGTTCCTCCCCCGGTTTCTTCGTTTGGCTGTGTCATGGAAAATGGTCGATGCTTTTCCTTGAAGTTCCAGAGGAATAACCAACAAAATGCATTGGCTAGGGTTCCGCCAAGGGGAAAACTGGATAAAAAGGTTGTATTTCGCCGCGCTGTGGAGATGAAACAATCCCATACTATGACAGAGCCGACAAAAAAAAGCCCTGAACAGCATTCAGGGCTTTTTTGTTTTTCAGTGATTGGGTATGTACAGCGGCTTACTCCACGACAGCCAACCGCACGGGTCTGCGCGGGGGGACACGGGCATACTGGACGGAAGGATACCCGATCATGAGTCCTCCGCAGATTTTACGGCCTTCGGGGACGGGGATGCCGAGGTCTACGCCGTTGTTGGCGGCGGCGATGACGAAACCGCTCCAGCAAGTCCCGATGCCGTAGCTGTGCAGGGCAAGTTCCAGATAACTGACGGCGGCGGCACAGTCGATGGCGTTCCACGGCGTGTTGGCGTCGCCGTGCGCGAGGATGAGGGAAGGGGCCCCCCGGAGGATCGGATCCTGCCCGGCGTGGAAAGCCGACGCCACATGGCGGTATTTTCCGGTGAGCGTCGACATCCAGTCCGCCACGCGCGAGGCGAGGTCGTGCAGTCTGTCGCGGCCTTCCACCAGCAGCCACGCCACTTCCTCACTGTTGGATGCCGTCGGCGCGTAACGGGCCTCTTCCAGCGCCTTGAGCAGTACGCTGCGATCGACCGGGTCGTCTTTATACGCGCGGGTGGAACGCCGCGTCTTAAACAGCATGTCGCGTTGCAGGTCGGAAAGGGGAGCGTCTTCGATAAGCGGCAGGGAGGAGGGCGCGATATGCTCCAAGGTCAGGGCCGCCTTGGGACAGACGGCGACACAGTGGCCGCACCGGATGCAGCGGGCCAGAGCCCCGTGCAGGACATCCACGGCCCCATTGGTGCGGCGTCCGAGGATGCGCTGAGGGCATACGCTGATACAGCGTCCGCACCGGATGCAATGATCCTGATTGAGTTCAAGGGAAGCCATAGGCAGTCCTTTGGAAGCGCTTCGGAAAGGGCATCCTTTCCCGGCGGCTTCCCGCCTTTTGTGTCCTCTGGGCGGACGTTGTTGCGTTCATCGTTCCGGTAGTGCCTCGCCCCGATCAAAAAACGGGCAGGGGAGGGAAAAGGGCGGGGCCTTGAAACGGCATTTCTCCCCGTGCAGGCGGCGGCTGATGCAGGCTGTGCCGCTTTGAGACGGAGGCACGGCGCAATACACCTCCTGTATTCCGGGATTTGCGGACAGAGGTACGGGAGCCAAGCCCTTGGAATGCGGAAAGAGGCTCTGAACATGCACGTTTGGGGAAGGGGGACGCCTCCCCTCGGAAAGCCTTCCCTCCCCCAATGCCGTGTCATAGGAACTGGTTGATGTTTCTTAAAATTCCAAAGGAATAACCAATAAAATGGCCCAAGCATGGAACCCATCGATGGAAAACTAAAGGAAACGTCTGTATTTTCACCATACTATGGATATAAAACAACCACGTGCTACGGCAGAGCCTTCCCCCATAGTTCCTACCGCTCGATGGGCATCCGCGTCAGCCGTCTCCGAGCTTGCGCCGTGCCCGCCGTTCTTCGGTGAGGAACTTGCCGGTAACGGAATTCGGATCGGCCATAATGGCTTCAGGCGTTCCGGCGGCGACGATGCGCCCGCCGTTTTCCCCTCCGCCGGGGCCGAGGTCAATGACGTAGTCCGAGGCAAGGATGACGTCCGTATTATGCTCGATGACCACGACCGTCGCACCGAGCTCCACCAGATGGTGCAGCACGGTGACGAGCTTGCCGACCTCGTGCATGTGCAGCCCCGTGGTCGGCTCGTCGAGGATGTACATGGTGCCGGGCAAGGAGCGCTTGCCGAGCTCACGCGATATCTTGATGCGCTGGGCCTCGCCGCCGGAGAGGGTCGTGGCGGGCTGGCCCAGGCGGATGTAGTCGAGCCCCACATCTTCCAGTACGGCAAGGCGGCGTTCGAGTACAGGATAACTGGAGAAGAACTGGCGGGCCTCACGTACGGGCATGTCCAACACTTCCGAGATGTTCAGCCCCCGATAGCGGACTTCGAGGGTTTCGTGGTTGTAGCGTTTGCCCTTGCACACGTCGCAGGTGACGTACACGTCGGGCAGGAAGTGCATTTCCACGCGGATCTGCCCGTCGCCGCTGCACGCCTCGCAGCGCCCGCCCTTGACGTTGAAGCTGAACCGCCCCGGCTGGTAGCCGCGCTTGCGGGCGTCCGGGGTCATGGCGAAGATGTTGCGGATCTCGTCGAAGATTTTGGTGTAGGTGGCCGGGTTGGATCGCGGCGTGCGTCCGATGGGCGTCTGATCGATGGCTACGATGCGCTCAATGGCCTCCACGCCGTCGATGCCCCGGATGCTGCCGGGCTGATCCACGCGGATGCCCTGCGCCAGCGCGAGGTGCTTGTACAGCGTGTCCACCACGAGGGAGCTTTTGCCCGATCCGGAAACCCCGGTCACGCAGGTCAGCGTGCCGAGCGGGATGGGGCAGTCGATGTCCTTGAGGTTGTTGGTCGTGACCCCGCGCAGGGTGAGCCAGCCCTTGGGCTCGCGGCGCTCGTCGGGGATGGGCACGGACAGATCCCCGCGCATGTACTTGGCGGTCAGCGTGTCCGAGCGTTTGATCAGGTTCTCGAAAGAACCATGGTACACCATGTCGCCGCCGTGCGCGCCGGAACCGGGCCCAAGCTCGATGATGTGGTCGGCCTCACGGATGGTGGCCTCGTCGTGCTCGACCACCAGCACCGTGTTACCGCGCCCCTGAAGGCTGCGGAGCGTGGCAATGAGGCGTTCGTTGTCCCGCGGATGCAGGCCGATGGACGGCTCGTCGAGCACGTAGGTTACGCCCACCAGCCCGGAACCGAGCTGTGAGGCGAGGCGGATGCGCTGCGATTCCCCGCCCGAAAGCGTGGTCATGGTGCGGCCCAGAGAGATGTAGTCGAGGCCCACATTGGTCATGAACGACAGCCGATGGTTCAGCTCTTTAAGGAGCGGCTCGGCGACGAGGGCGTGCCGCCCGTCGAACTCCCGCCCGTTCAGCCAGCGGAGGGCGCGCTCCACGGGCAGGGAACAGAACTGGTGGATGTTGAGGTCATCCACGCGCACGGCCAGCGATTCGGGCCGCAGGCGCGCGCCGCGGCATGTGGGGCAGTCCATGCTCTGGAGGTAGCGGGACAGCAGATCCCGCCACATATCGCCGTACTGCATGCCGCGCTCAAGCAGGGGGATGACGCCCGGCCAGTTGTCCGTGCCCAGCTTGTGCGGGCCATCGTAGGCCTTGGCCGGAGCGGGGGCGCTGTCGTCGTACTCCGGCGAATCGAGGGCCACGGATCCGCCGAGGCGGTTCCTGCGCAGGCCGCTCTTGGATTTCTGCGGGGAATCGTCCTCACCGTAGAACAGGGCTTGCAGGGCTTCGGGCGAATACGCGGACAGCGGCGTGGACAGGGTGAAGCCGAAGCGCTTGCCGAGGGCGGCCAACGCCTCTTCATAACGGGCGAAGGTCTTGGGGTTGGCCCACGGCAGGATGGCCTTGGTGTTCAGGGACAGGCCGCGGTTGGGCGCGATGAGCATGGGCTCGAAGTATTCCACGGTGCCGAGCCCGGCGCAGCGCGGGCAGGCTCCCTGCGGGCTGTTGAAGGAAAAGAGCTGCGGGCTGGGTGCGGGCAGGCTGATTTTGCAGACCGGGCAGACGGATTCCGTGGCGTGCAGCGTGTCGCCGTCGGCTCCCTTGTCGGGTTCGTTCACGATGATCCGGCCCTCGCCGTAGCGCAGGGCCAGCTCCACCGAGTCGGCCAGACGCCCCCGGATGCCGTCCTTGATGACCAGGCGGTCGATCACGAGATCGATGGTGTGCTTCTTGTTCTTGTCCAGCGCGGGGATGTCTTCCATGCCGTACAATTGCCCGTCCACGCGCACGCGCACGAAGCCCTCGGCCTTCAGTTTCTTGAAGCGGTCGAGGTGCGTCCCCTTTTGGAGTTCCACCAGCGGGGCCATGACGATGACTTTCGTGCCTTCGGGCAGGGCGAGGATGTCGGCGATGATTTCATCGGCGGCGCGCGCCTCGATGGGGCGTCCGCATTTGGGGCAATACATCTTGCCGAGGCGGGCGAAGAAGACGCGCAGGAAGTCGTAGACTTCGGTGACGGTGCCGACCGTGGAGCGCGGGTTGCGGCCCGTGGTCTGCTGTTCCAGCGAGATGGCGGGGGAAAGGCCCTCGATCTTGTCGACGTCCGGCTTGTCCATCTGCGGGAGGAACTGGCGGGCGTAGGCGGAAAGGGATTCCACATACCGGCGCTGGCCTTCCGCATAGACGATGTCGAACGCGAGCGTGGATTTGCCCGATCCCGAAGGGCCGCAGACGACCACAAGTTCGTCGCGGGGGATGTCGAGCGAGAGGTTTTTGAGGTTGTGCTGGCGCGCGCCCTCGATATGGATGGAGGAATGGCTCATGAGGTTCCTTGGAAAGTCTGTCCAGACTGGGGTGTCTTGCGGGTGAATCGCCACTTCCGCCGGGCCTGCCGGGGCGTGGCCGTTTCATTGCATCCTAATATGATTGTTGTCTTTCAGCGCCGTTTTCGCATGTAAGGCGGAATATCCCCGGCGCTCCTCCCATATGCGGCCGATCAGATGGTTCCGGCAAAGGAGGCCGCCAGCGCGCACAGGCCCACGGCGGCAAGCAGCGACGGGAGCATGTTCGACAGGGAAATGCGGGTAATCTCAAGCATGTTGAGGCCGATGCCGATGATGAGCGTGCCGCCGACGGCTGTGAGCTCCGTCATGGCTGCGGGATCAAGCCAGCTTTGGAGGCTGCCCGCGAGCAGTGTGAGCGCCCCCTGATAGATAAGCACGGGGATGGCCGAGAACAAGACCCCAAGCCCGTAGGCCGAAGCCATCGCCAGTGCCGCGAAGCTGTCGATGATGGTCTTGGAAAGGACAACGGCCCGATCGCCCCTGAGCCCCTCGTCGAATGAGCCGATGATGGCCATCGCGCCGATGCAGAACAGAACCGAAGCGTTGACCATGCCTTCGGTAAACAGCGGGTTGGACGACTTGAGCCGCCCTTTCAGCCATTCCCCCACGCGGATAAGCCGGGCTTCGAGCCCGATCATTTCGCCGGCGACCGAGCCGATGACGATGCTGAAAATGACGATGAGCGGGTTTTGCGTGAGCAGGGCCATTTTGAACCCGATGACCAGCACGCAGAGGCCGAGCCCCTGAAAGACGATGGCACGGACGCGTTCCGGCAGGCGGGCTCCGAAGGCAAGCCCCACAAGGCCGCCGATGGTGATGCCCAACGCGTTGATGATGGCCCCAATAGGCATCATGCCCGGCTCCCCTCGTTGCCGTACCGTTTCAGCCATTCCCCGATTTCCTTCCTCGCCAGCGCGAGGAATTCGGGGAACACGGCCTGCACGTCATCCGAGAGCCCGATGTTCCATGTCAGATAATCTTTGGGTTCCACGCCGAGCACGAGGAGCTCGGACTTGGTGCCGAACAGCTTTTCGGCCATGCGCAGGGAGTCGATCAGGTCGATGTCGTGGATGGAGAGGCGCTGTTTGTCGTCCTTAATCAGCGCGTCCTCGGTGAGCCGGTAGAGGGTTCCCGGCTTGCCGCCGCAGTGCACCACATCGAGTACCAGCAGATGGGAGTAGCCTTTAAAGCTGTAAAAGATGTCCTGCGTGAACGTCCCGCCCTCGCGTATGGTAACCTGCTCCGGCCACTCTTCCTTCATCAATTCCTGTGAGGCGAACACGCCCACCCCGTCATCCGTGAGCAGCATGTTTCCTATTCCGAGCACCAGCAGCTTGTTCATGAGGGGGATCCTTGATTGGGGGGAGGAGGGGCGAGGCGGTGAGTTGGGGAAGGGAGGGAGAACCTTTTTGAAGAAAGGCTTCTCCCTCCCTTCCCCAAACCCCATCCCTCCCTTTCCCAAGACGTTCGAGTTTATCG
>URTO01000023.1 GCA_900550745.1 uncultured Desulfovibrio sp.
TTTCCGGAGATGGCTCATGGTTGTTTCGGCTTCGCCCACACCGGGGAAGATAACTTTGTCGGCACTCATCAATACTTTAACGGGTGCCAGCCGGAGATCATGGGCATGATCGAGCGGCTGGTAAACATGGATTCCTTTTCCGAGACGGGGAGGACGTGAACAAGGTCGGGGAAACCGTTTCCGGCTGGACGCGGGAGGCGGGATTGCATACGGAAAAGATCGCCAAGCCCGCCATCGACCCCGACGAGAGCTGGATGAAGAAGCTCGGCAGCGTGTTTTCCGCCCGTACCCACGAGCGGGCAGCCGGGCCGGCATCGTTTTTCTGGGATACATGGGTACGGTATTCCCCACCGGAACGGCGGCCCGCCCCTTCCGGGTGGAGGGGCCGCGCCTACGGCCCCAGCGTGGCCGACATAAAGGCTGGGGCGGTCACCAACATGTTCGCCGCCCGTGCCTCGAAGGAGCTCGGGCCCATCGACGTTCCCATGACACTCATGTTCTCGCCCGACAAGGTGCTTTCCTCATAAGGACCGTAGTCCTTGCCCGGAACGCAGGCTTCCTGCGAGTAGAATTTGTACGGCATGGCCACCGTTTCCCGCATGAAGTCGCGGGCGGCGCACTGTTCCGGGAAGTCCTTGACAATGGTCGCCGCGTGTTCGCGGGCACAGGACGATGAACGCGAAGGAAATCTTGTTGTTGATGGTACAGCTGGCATCGTAGTCGGCAAGGCAGGATGCGAGTCCGGAAGCCGAGCCGAACAGTCCGGTGGACAGGGTGGTCAGGAGGTACTGGCCGGCCTTGCTGTCATGGTCGTAGGCGTTGAAATGCCTCATGATGCTACCTCTCGCCTTGAAGCCCGCTTCTTCGGTGTAGGCCGTCTTCCACGTATTTTCCCTTGGTGTTTTCCGTGAATACTATGGCCACAAGGTCGGCCGAGGAGCCCATCGTGCTCTTGTTGAGGTTCGGGGGTACGGAGCCTCCCACCACGCCGCCGACGAGGTTGACGAAATAGCCGAGGGCTTTGGTCACCGGGGTTTCACCTCCGCCTGTACCGGTGCCGAGGTTGAGCTTCAGCTTGTCAATGATGGGTCCGCTGATGAAGAACACGGGTACGGTGGCGGCGGTGATGGTCGGGCCGTATGATCTTTCCGTGGCGCTGGGCGCTCCGGCGCAGTTCGCCACTCCGCGGTTCGCCGAAGCTCTCAGCCGGGTGAACGCCGCTTGCCGGGCTTCCGGCAAACTGGCGTTCATCTACGCGAATACCATGCCGGAAGCCCGGTCATACTTCGCACAAGGCTATCAGGGCGCGGCCATAGGCACGGATACGGCCTTTCTAGTCAAGGCCATTCAGGGCATGTTGCAGGCGTAACGTTATCCGGTGCTCCTAAAAGCCCCGTCCGGGAAGGACGGGACAGAGCCGGTTCATGCGCGGCAACCGCCCGTGGCCGCGCCCAGGAACGGCCTGCCTCCACGCTGAAGCGCGCCTAAAAACGGCATTACACCTTCAACCCCACCCTCCCCATGCGATCCTGCTGGATTGCCGGGCGGAGGCGCGATCAGCGGAGGCCGTATTGGTATTTGACGTGCAGAATGACGGGGATGGGTTCCGTTCCGATGATGGCGGGGCGGCGGACTTTTCCGCTGGCGGCGAGGATGGCCCGGCGCGCCGAGGCGTCGAGCTGCGCCGATCCTGAGGATGCGCGGAGCACGGGATCGGTGAACGTCCCGTCGGGCCGGACGGTGAACATATATTCGGCAACGCCGATGAGCCCGGTTTCGCCGCCGTCCAGACGCCGGGCGTGCACGGCCTCGTCGATGTCGTCGAGGTAGCGCAGGAAGGCCTGCCGCTTGCGGTCGGCGGCATCGGCCTTGTCCATGTCGCGCGGGCTGGCGGCGGCTATGCCGATGCCCTTTTCCCGGCTCGTTGCCACTGCCGGGGACGCCATGTCCATCTGGACAACGGTGGTGAAGGACGGCTCGGGCTTGGGCGGCCTCGGGGCGATCAGCAGCGCGAAATGCGCGAACAGGGACACGACGATCCCGGCGGCGAGGCATTCCTTTTCCGTCATGGGCGCCCCGGCTCATCGGGCTGGGCCGTGGCGATGAGCAGCTTTTCCCCGCCCTGCATCCGCACCTCGTCCACAATGAAGACCAGCGCCTCCACCGGCGCGTCGGGCGCGGCCTTGAGCACAAGCTGTCCGGGGCGCGCCCGGAAGTCCCGCACGAGGCTTTGCAGCTTCGCGCGGATGTCGGCGCGGGCCACGGGTATGCCCTCGCACAGGAATGAGCCGTCCCTGAGCAGCCGGATTTCCACCACGCGCCCGGAAAGCGCCTGCCCGCTGTGCGCCGGAGGCAGGTCGAGGTCGATGCCCCGCACCGCGAACGACGCGGCGAGGATGAAGAAAATCAAAAGGATGAAGACCATATCGATGAGCGGCGTGAGATCCGGCTCGTCGTCCCGCGCCGCCTTGGGCCGCAGGTTCAGCATGATCGCCCTCCGTCCGGCAGCCCTTCCCCGGCGGCATCCCGGCATTGCGAGGCTTCCCGGCCCTCCGGAGCGCTGCCGCGAGGTTCCGGCGATTCCGGGCAAGAGGCCCCTTCCGCCGTGCCTTCCGGCGTTGGCCGTGCCGTGCCGCCCCCACGGGGAATGTCTCCGGGCTGAAGCGGTTCCGCCCCGGCCCGAACGGTGATGCCCGGTCCGCCGTCGGCCAGCAGAGCCGCGTTTCCGGCCTTGTTCAGGGCGTCGGCCACGCGGCGCACCTTGCCTTGAAAGCAGGACAGGAAAAACAGCGCGGGAATGGCGATGCACAGCCCCGCCGCCGTGGTCAGCAGGGCCTGCCAGATCCCCCCGGCGAGCAGGGACATGTCCACGCCCGAGCGGGCCTCGGCAATGCGCGAGAAGGTCGTGATCATCCCGAGGATGGTCCCGAGCAGCCCCATGAGCGGGGCCAGCCGCGCCAGCACGGACAGCAGGGAAAGCCGCGTTTCCAGCCGTTCCAGCACCGTCTCCCCGGCGAGGCGCAAGGCGGCTTCACGGTTCGGAAGGGGCGAGCCCAGGAGCGCCGCGAAGTCCCGCAGGGAGGGGACGGCCTCCAGCCGGGCCGCCAGAGGCCGCACGTCGCCCGTACGCATCGCCTCCAGCACGAGGCCGGGAAAACGGGAGTCCGGGAACGGACATCCCATGAACACCAGCGCCCGCTCGACGACAATCGCCAGCGCCGCCACCGAGACGGCCAACAGCGGCCACATCATCCAGCCGCCCAATTCGATCAGCCCCACAAGCTCCTCCTTTACGAAGACGGCACTTCCGGCAGGGAAATATCCGTGCCGATGAACACCAGATAGCGCTCCTCGCCTTCCGGGGCGGGCTCGAAGCCCAGCCGCCCGGCGGCATACTGCACCGTCGCGGGCACCGTCTCGCCGCCGTCCAGCCGCAGATCCACGACGCCCTTGGCCCGGCACAGCCCCGGCCCGGCGCTGTCCAGCAACGCCAGGAGCGCGGCCTCGTCCAGCGGGGCGGACAGGTGGAGCGCAGCCGAGACAAACCCCTCATCCGCGTGGGTCACTGTTTCGCCGAAACGCGGCAGGGCTGGCCGATGCGACGGCAGCGGCGTGCCCCGGCGATCTGCCCAGTCCGCATAGAAGGCGTCCAGCTCCGCGAAGGCGATGGCCCCGTGGCGCGCGGGCAGGATCAGCGCCTGACGGTTCAGCGCCCGCAGCCGTTCCGCCAACGCCTCTAGCGCGGCGGGCTCCACGGTGTCGGCCTTGTTCAGGACGATCACGTCCGCCCGCGCCGCCTGCGCCCGGCGGATGCCCGCAATGTCCCCTTCCGAACGGCACAGATCAAGGGCGTCCGCCACCGTGATCACAAGGCCGGGCTGCACGATGTCGCGCAGCTCGGACAGCGCTTCCATGACGTTGGCGGGGTTCGCCAGCCCCGTAGTTTCCAATATGAACTGCTCGGCGGGCATGTCCCCGATGAGCCGCAGCAGCCCCGGACGCAGGCTGTCCGCCAGCGAACAGCACACGCACCCCTCATCAAGCGCCTCCACCTGGGTTTCGCCGCGCAGAAGCGCCGCGTCAAGCCCGATTTCTCCGAATTCATTTTGGATGACGCCCGTATAGCGCTCACGCCCGTGCAGGAAATCCAGCCATTGCCGCAGGAATGTGGTTTTGCCCGAGCCGAGAAAGCCGGTGAGGATGTGCAGCACGGGCAGGCCGGATTCCTCCTCAAGCGGCTTGTGGCGCAGGGGCAGGCGGGCGAGGGGACGCCCTTGGGCTCCGGCGCTGCCGAACGCCGCCGTGAGCCGGAGTTCCCGCCCTGTCCCGCCGGGGATGTGCCGGATGTTCCCGGCGGCGTCGAAACCGGGGATCGGGGCCGCCTCGCCGTCCAACGACACGCGGGCGGGGTCCCCAAGCAGGCTTTCGGCCGTGGCCGACAAGGCCGCGAACGGGCGCAGGAGCAGCCGGAAGGCGGGCACGTCCGTTTCCCAGCCGCCCGGCTCCACGAGCCAGCGCTGCCCGCCGGGAGAAGTCGCCACGCCGTCCAGCGCTGCCATGCGCAGGCGGGCCGGGGCGGACAGGGTCAGGGACAGCCCGGAGCCGTCGACGGCGGCCCGCAGCGAAACCGTGCCGATCCGGAATGGGGAAAGCGTTTCGGCGTGTTCCGAAAGCGCCCGTATGTGCTCGCCGTAGCCGGGGTCCACGGCAAGGCGCAGGGCTTCCAGCGGAAAAACCTCAAGGAGGGGATCGTCAGGGAGCGGGAAGGCGTAGGCCCCGAACGTGCCGCGCAGTGCGCCTCCGTCCGCGTCCTCACCGAAGAAGACGAGCCCGAACACGAGCCCGCTCCCGGCCACGCGGCAGGTCCACGCGGGCAGCAGCGAACCGGAGGGGCGCACCCCCCGCCAGCCCAGCGCGCGGGCGCGGCGGCGATCCAGATGGATGGCGGCGATGAGGGCCCCCATGAGCGTGGCGCACTCGGACCCGCCGCAGGGGTCGAGGGGCCGGGGAAGGAGTGTTTCAAGTCGCATCGCGGGCTCCGGGGCCGGGAAGGAGCCCGTCCCGTGGGACACGGCCCCGCCCCGTCATGGGCTAAGCCGTTCCGTTTTGAAACGGCATTCTTTCAAAAGCGATCCACGCCAAAAAGCGGCGGATGAAACAGGCAACAACCAGACACAAACCGAATGGGAAAACGGAACAGGAACACCATTTCAGCAAGTAAAAACGCACGCGAACAGGGAGCCGGTACACAAAAAACTTTGGAAAATGGAGGCTGGACTCCGCGCCGGCAGGTTTGGGGAAGGGAGGGAAAAGCGCTGCCCTTTCAGAGACGGTTTCCCTCCCTTCCCCAATACTTTCTTATCTTAGGCGGGGAACTTGATGACGTCGCCGTTGCCGAGGTAGTTGGTGGTCTTGGAGCGGAACCGGGCCGTGCCCTTCACCACCGGATAGCCCGCGTCCACGAACTTCTGGGCGGTGATGAGGCCTGTGCAGTGGTTGCAGCCGACCTGCTGGAGGTTCCACTTCTTGAGCCCGATGACGAGGTCGTCGTACTTCGGGTCCCAGTCGTCGAAAGGCGAGATATGCAGCCCGCCGTACAGGCCGTAGAACTGATCCTTCTCGTAGGCAAGCTCCTTGTAGGCCGTGTCCGCGAAGAGGATGATCCCCTGATGGCAGCAGCCGGTGATGCTCACCAAGCCCACGTCCTTGACGTTGCAGTACAGCGACATCTCGCCGAACACCTTGAAGATGATCGGGCAGTCGAACTGATAGAGCGCCACGCCGGGCTGGAGCGTGTGCAGGCCCTTCGGCACTTCCGTCCACTTGCCCACATGCCCGCAGGCCTTCAGGTATTCCTTGCCCGCCGGGTAGAAGGTGTTGGGCGTGTAGACGTGGATGTTGGGATTGTACTTGGTGACCACGGGGAAGCCCCAGTAGTGGTCCATGTGCTCATGGGTCTGGATGAAGGCGTCGATCTTGTTGTCGGCAAGCATGACGTCGATGCCCTCGCGCTTGAAGCACGTGTCCATCCAGTCGTAATTCCACCCGGTATCGAACAGGTAACGGGTGATCTCGCCTTCCATGCTCTCGATCTCGACAAGGCAGGAGTAACCGCCCGCGTTGTCGGCATGGACGCAGTTTTCCTTGGCGATGGCCCACGCCTCGTCGATCTTGTGCGGCAGGAGGTGCTTGATCCGCTTGAGGCCCTCCTCGAACGTCCCCTTGCCCACGCCCTTGCCGTTGCCGAAGGGCGCCCAGTTGAAGGTGTACTGGTCCACGAGCAGCCCGCCCGCGCCGGTCACGTCGTTCATAAAGATGCCGTTGTCGAACCAGCTCGTCTCGGAGATGTTGGTGACCTTGACCGACTTGCACACCCCGATGTCCGCCGTGCCGCGCTTCACTTCGGGAAGGAAGGCCCTGCGGAGCGGCGAATACGAGTACAGACCCATGGAGCCGAGCACGCCCGCGCCCACGCCGAGCGCGGCGCCCTTCATGAATTCACGTCTGTCCATTTCGTCCCTCCTATTGAACCAGAGTGAAAGTTGCGCTCGCCAGAGGCAGCAGGGCCACGATGGCGAAGTAGGCGATCACGCCCACGACGAGGCCGATGATCACGCCGGGCAGCATGGCGGGGTTCCATGCGGCGTTGGCGGCCAGATGGCGCTCCTCGGCGGCGAATTCCTCGGCGGTCTTGAATTCACGCCGCCAGCCCGGCCAGCCGTCCATGAACCACCAGTTGATCAGCCAGATGTTGATCAGCCAGATCATGGGGATCATGGGGAACTGCTGCGGGTGCGAGAAGCCCTTCTGGGTGCCGAGCACGAAATGGGCGTACTTGTAGTAGAGGCAGTAGATCGCGATGCCGCCGAGCGTCACCAGCAGGGAACGGACGAGCACGTTGATCGGCGTGCTGAAGCGGTTGGGCCAGTTGCCGCAGTAGAACTGGAGGAACAAGGCCGGGACGAGGAAGAAAATAGCCGTCTCGCCCACATGCAGCCAGCGCCAGTCGGGGGCCGCGTCGCGGCGGTGTCCGCGGATGGCGTCGCCCCAAACGAGTTCCTGCATGTACCAGAAGAACAAGCACAGCGCCCACGAGATGGCGATGATCCCGAAGAACAGGGCCAGACGGCGCAGCCACGGGGTCTTGATCATGGTAAACGGAAAACGCTCCCAGATGCCTTCCATGAACCACACCACCACGGTGCAGCACATGATCCACGCCACATGGAAGTTGGCGGACACGGTTTCCGCGAAATGCTCCCAATACGGCGGGCAGATGGCGGTGAAATACTGCCACGGGTAATACAGGATGCCCATGTGGTTGTGCATGGTCATAAAATAGATGAGCAGGCTGAGGCAGAACGTGCCGAGCCAGATGCTGAACCCGCGCACGGGCTGGGAAAGCCCCGCCCACGGCTGGCCCTCAAGCGCCACGAGCCACGCCGGGCTGATCCACGAGGCGATGACCGCGAACATCATGCAGGCCTGAGCCGCGTATTCCGTCGAGTAGAAATCGGTGAGGCCGAGCTTCTGGAGCTGCGCCGGGTTGAAATAGGCGAAGGCGAAGTTGCCGAGCACGCCCTCGAAGAAGCCGTGAATCATGGCGATCATGATGCCAACGGACACCAGCGCCAGCACAAGCCCCTTCTGGAGCGGGTGGGCGCTGCGTACCCAGTCGCGCCGGAACGGCCAGAAGTCGAAAATGTAGGCCATCCAGATCAGGATGATCAGCCACCAGCGGCAATAGTTGTAGCCGACATAGGGCGTGTAGAAACGCATGATCCCGCGCGGATCCTGAAACACCCACCACGTCACGGCGAAAATCAGCAGGGTGAACGCCATGTTCGCCAACATGGGCCACGGGCCGCTCCACCGCTTGATGAGCTTGCGCTCCTCAAGATAGGGAATTTGTTGCTGTCCTGACATCGTTATCCTCCTCGGATGCATGACTTGCGCCCCGCCCTTGCGGAGCTCCCTTATCCGGTCCGCCCGGCCCCTTCCGGAGCGCGGGCATACATGGCGCGCATAACCGCCGAGGCAAGTTCCCCGGCTCCTGTCCGATCCGGGTCCAGCCCGAGCCGCTCGGCCTCGGCCCGCAGCATCGCCGGGCTGAATTCCGGGGGCAGGGACGCTTCCGGGGGAAACCCTCCCGGCACGTCCCGCGCCCCGGCATCCTCCTCGGAGAACCGGAACCTGAGAAAGGCACGGCGGCTCATACGGCTCATCGCGCCTCCTGCAAGGCCAGCAGGATGGAGGCATACCCCTCCACGGCCTTGGAGGCGGCATCGGCGTCGGCGTGGCGCAGGGCGCTCAACAGCCGCGCCAGCTGCGCGAACACGTTCTCGCACTGAGGCAGCGTACACTCCTGCAGCAGCCGCGCCAGCGCCAGACCGTCAGGCAGCACGCGGCTGGCCGCGTCTTCGAGGCGCGGATTGCCCAATACTCGGATCAATATGGAAAAAAAGCGGATCTGCGCTTGGATAAAGGTCTTCATGTCTCCGTTGCGGAGCGAGGCTCCGGCGGAGGGGAGCAAACGCTCCAGTTCGAGAATCACGGACGGGGACACGGCGGGCAGGGATGCGGCCACCAGAGGCGGCATGAGGATGCGGAACGCGGCGAGATAATCCGCGAACGTCCCGGCGGCATGGCGCGCATCGCCCGGCAGGGCCCGGACCACGGTCCCGCTGCCGCGCCGCGTTTCAAGGATGCCCCGGCCCGCCAGCGCCCGCAGCGCCGCGCGCACCGTGGCCCGGTTCACGCCGAAAGCCTCGGCGAGGCCGCGCTCGGACGGGAGGCGCTCAAACACCCCCCAGCGGCCTTCCAGGAGAGCGCTTTCCAGCTGGCGTTCTATGCATTCCTGCTTGTCCATGC
Source organism: uncultured Desulfovibrio sp. (assembly GCA_900550745.1). Classification (GTDB taxonomy): domain Bacteria; phylum Desulfobacterota; class Desulfovibrionia; order Desulfovibrionales; family Desulfovibrionaceae; genus Bilophila. The sequence goes on from URTO01000023.1 coordinate 8,872, forward strand.
AGTCCTTGCCTACTGTTGTGGGAACGGCTATGGAATGATTCTCATGCCTTCAGCATACGGGCCCCCGGCAAATCCGATCAACCCTTTTTTCAAAATTGCGCTATACATATGCAACCTATTGTTTTTCCATATATTCAATGAAAAAAGTGGTTGTACCAGATAACCGCTGAAAAACAAAAAAGACGGCCATATGGCCCCTTTTGCTTACCGGAAGGCCTCCTTTTCGGGCTCTAACAGGCCTTTTTGCCGGGTATGCCCTCAATTGGATGAACCAATAGTATCCGGCCTCCCACCTCTTCCTTCCCCTCCGGCAGCCCCCCGGAAACCCGGCGCCCCGATCCCCCCTCGGCCCGCTCTTGCCTTTCTTTAGAAATCCATCACAATGCCCCAAACACCGGAGCTTCGCATGCAGCAGTTTTCCCCGTGGATCGCCGGATTCCCCGGCCTGATCTGGAGCATCGACATCCCCCATGCCCGCCTCAAGGTCTTCAACCGCTGGAGCATCCCCGGCCTCGACGTGCCGCGCCTGCTCAAGGACGCCCGTTACCGGAAAAAAGCCGTGCGGCGCGAAGATTACGCCCTGCTCATGGAATTCTGGGACATGCTCACCGCCCGCCGCCCCGCCGCCGTCACCTTCCGGCTGACGAGCGGCAACGGGACGTACATCCTGCAAGGATGGCCCGGCGAAAACGACACGCTCTATTACGGATTCCTTAAGGAAGCCTTCCTCCCGGCGGCGTATTCGGCGGACGGGCGGCCCGGAACCTGCCAGATGGACATCGGCGGCATCGGCTATCCCGTCTTCGCGCTCGACATCCCCACGCGCGGGCTGCTGATCATCAACGACGCGGCCCGCAGCCTGTTCGCGGCAGCATCCCGCGATCCCAACACACTGAGCCTCGCCGATATCGCCCCCGGCGGGCTTGCCGAAAAGCTGCTTGAAGCCGGGAACAAAGCCCTTGCCAACGACGCGTGGGCGGGCACGCTCACGTTCAGCAACGCCCAGCGCGGCCTGTTCAGCGCCAAGGTACGCCTCACCCCCTGCGGCGGCGCGGGGGAAGGGCGGGTCGTACGCGTGGCGCTCCTGAACATCCCCGAAAACCGGAAAAGCGCGGCCTGTCCGCCTTCCGGGGAAGACGCCCAAACCGCGCCCCGCCCGCTCCGCGAAGGGCTGGAAAGCCTTTTCGCCCCCTACGCCGGAGAGCTGGACGGCCTCCTTTTTTCCGACATCCAGTCCCACAAGGGGCAGGTCGTCGTGTACGGCGCGGGCCCCGCCTTCCGCGAGCTGCGCTGGGGGGCGGAACACGCCTACGAGGGTACCATCGCACAGGACATCGAACGCTTCGGCCTGCGCTCGCTCACCGTGGAGGATACCTTGGACAGCATCAAGTCCATCGACTGGGTGCTGTTCGCCCCCCACGGCATCCGCTCCTATTTCGCCAAACCGTTCTATACGGAGCAGGGCCTGCACGCCGTCCTCATCCTCGCCAGCCTCCGGCCCGGCTCCTTCGGCGCGGACGCCGAAACCCGCTTCGCCAACCTCATGGGGCCTTTTGAAAGGCTGATCGGCGCATGGCGCAAAGGCTGATGCCCTTAAAACAGCTTTGGTCGTGGGAGGCGGACGTGAAAAAGAAGGGCTGGGATAGCCTCCCTGCGGGCAGGCATAATGACAAGTCCCACATACCGTTTCCACGATTCGTATGATGGCTTCCCTGGGTGCAGGCATAATGAAGGGGAGCTTTCCTCGCAGAAGCTCCCCTGATGCGTTATCGTGCCTTTCGGATGGCGTCGTTGGCTTCCCTTACCAGCGGAGCGTGCCGCTGGCGGAGATCACCGCCGTTCCGCCGAGGCGCACGGCTTCGAGCTTCCCACCATCGGGGGCAAGGATCAGTTCCAGCTCTCCGGTTCCCGGCCGGTCGAGGATATGGCCCTGCTCAAGCCGGATGTGCGTCCCGGAACACAGCCCGTGCGCGTGCATGTAGGACGCCATGCACCCGGCGGCCGATCCGGTGAAAGGATCTTCCCCGGCGTTGTCCGGATCGATAAGCCGAGCGTGCACATCCCTTTCAGGCTCCACGCCTTCGGGGGCGAACACGTACGCCGCCGACACGCCGAGGGGTGCCAAAACAGCTTTGAGGGCGGGCCTGTCCATCTTGATCCGCCGGAGCGCCGCAAGCTCCCGGACGGGAACCATCAGGAAGCTGACGCCCCCCCGCATGAGCTGGCACGGAAGCCCTTCCCGGAGATCGGAAGCCTGAAGCCCGAGCGCTTGGGCCGTTGTCCCGGCGTCGGCGCAGGTGTCCGGGACGGCGGGGGGCTGGGTCATGATCACCTTGTCGGGGCGGATGTCCACAGGCAGCACACCGATGGCGAACTCGAACCGCGCGGTGCCCGGCTTGAGCACGCCCAGTTCCCGCAAAAGGTGCCCCGTGGCAATGGTAGGATGCCCCGCAAAGGGGATTTCCCCGCGCGGCATGAAATAGCGGACACGTACGTCCGCCTTGTCGGAGGCCAGCACGAACGCCGTTTCCGGGGCGTTGGTCTCGCGCGCGATGCGCAGCATGTCGGCGGGATCGATGCCGTCGGCGTCCGTCACCACGGCACAGGGGTTGCCGGTGAACGGCTCCGCAGTGAACGCATCCACGATGTGAAAGGTACAATTGGGCATAACATATTCCTTTAGGGGCAGCCTGTTACGGTTTTTGATGGGGAACAGGCCGGCGGCAGGGGCTGCGCCGCTCGTCAGGTTGGGTTGGAAGCTCCGCACGGGGACAAGCCTTCATCCGGGGCGCAGGCGGAGCCAATTCAGGATGAAAAAGAGATGAACACGTTCAAACGCCCCCATCCGGGGCACGGGCGGAACCAATCCCGTGGAAACAGGAATGAACAAGGTATGGCACAGCCCCAATCAGGGCATGGGCGAAGGCTGTGCCATAGAAAATGGCTGATGCTTTTTTTCTTGAAGTTCCAAAGGAATAACCAACAAAATACCTTAGCTGTGGATTCCGCCAAAGGGAAAACTGGAAAAATCTGTATTTTCAACGCTCTCTGGAGATAAAACAACCACATATCTGACAGGGCCTTAAAAAAGAGGCTCCTCCCAAGTACGGGAAAGCTAAGGCCAGG
>URTO01000024.1 GCA_900550745.1 uncultured Desulfovibrio sp.
ATGGGAATGGGGTAATGCCCGTTCCAGACGGAACGGCTTTACAGAACGTGATTTCGCGGTATGCTTCTTCCCAAAAGTAGCTTCACACCCAGTGGGGGACTGTATGGAAGATCAGAAACGGTATGATTGGGAACCTTCTGTCAGAAAGATCGGGGAAACGGCGATGCTGCCCGAAACGGCATGGCAGGAGGAATGGCAGGTTTCTCCGGACTGCGAATCGTTCGCGGCGGTTTCTGCCCTCGAAGACGGCACTTTTACCGTACGCTTGAACGATGCGTTGTGGGAAACGCGCACCGACAAGATGTATAACTGCCAGTTCGCCCCCGATGGGCGGCTGACGGCCCTGTCCCAGAGCGACGGCGAGTGGGCCATTGTGGTCGACGACGCGGAAAACGAAGAACACGCCGACTATCTGTGGGGAACCCGGTTCAACCACTCCGGGGCCATCGCCGTGCCCATGCAGACCGGCATGGAATACGGCATGCTGGTCAACGGCACGCCGTGGGAACGGCTCTACACCGCCGCCACCGATTTCGTCCTTTCGGAAACCGGCAAAACCGCCGCAATCGTCCAGACCGCCGGGCTCGGACAGGCCGATCTGGAAGGCTTCAGCAAGGGCATCTATACGGTTGCCGTCGACGGCGAGGCATGGGAAGAATGCTACCTGAACGCGTGGTCGCCCTGTTTTGACCGGGAAGGCCACCGCGTCGCCAGCACCGTGCGCGTCACGCCGTACGAATATACCATTTCCATCAACGGCCAGCGCTGGAGCGAAACCTACCCCTGTGCGTGGGAACCCGTTTTTGAGCCCAAGTCCGGCGACGTCATCGCGCCCATCCGCAAGGAAGGCAAGTGGGGGCTCGCCCGCAACGGCTCCCTCTTCTGGAAGCCCGTGTTCGCACAGTGCTGGTCGCCTCAGGCCGCCGCCGTCGACGGCGAGCACATCTGGGCCATCGCCGCGCCCTCCTACGGCGCCTTCACCGTAGCCTGCAACGCCGCCCCGTGGAGCTGCCGCTTCCCGTCCGTCACGGATCTCGTCCTGTCCTCGGACGGCAAGCACGCCGCCGCCCTCGGCAGCCAGAACAACAGCCGCTTCCAGATCGCCGTGGACGGCAAGGTGTGGGACGAAGCCTTTGATATGGCATGGCCCGTCGTGTTCTCGCCCGCCGGGGATCGCGCCGCGGCCAAAGTCCGCCGCAATGGGAAGTTTGCCCTGTACGTCGACGGCAGCGCCGTGATCGAAAACCTCGACGGCGTGTGGAACCCCACGTTCAGCCCGGACGGTACCGTCCTGCTGTTCTGTTCCCTCAAGGACGGCGTATTCTCCCGCCACACCGTGCGGCTCTAGGCATCCAACTGCAACAAGGAACCCATCATGAATGCCCTGTACAATTTTGCGGTAGGCCCGCTGGCATGGATCGCCTTCACGGTGTGCATCGGCGGGATGATCTGGCGGCTGTGGTCGCTCGGACGCCTCGCCCGCCAGCGCGACGCCTCGGCCCTCGCCTACATGAACTGGAAAGACTCGCTGACGTCGATCATCCGCTGGACGCTGCCCTTCTCCACCTGCGGCTGGCGCGAGAACCCGCTGCTGACCGTGGCGAACTTCGTGCTGCACATCGGCATCCTGCTCGCCGTGCTGTTCTACTCGGCCCACAACGTCATGTGGGACTACAATTTCGGTTTTTCCCTTCCTTCCCTGCCCGACGGCTTCATGGACGCCGTCACCCTAGCTACCATTCTGGCCTGCCTGATCCTTGGCTGGCGTCGGCTGGCAGTCCCGGCGTCGAGCTATGTGACCCGGCAGGCCGATTGGTTCTCCCTGCTGCTCGTCACCGGCGTCATGGTGACCGGCTTTGCCTCCGCGCATGGGTTCGGAAGCGAAAGCTTCATGGCTCTGCTCCACGTGCTGTTCGGCGAGGCGATCCTTGTCTGCCTGCCCTTCACGCGCCTGAGCCACGCCATTCTGATTCCCTTCACCCGCGCCTACATGGGTTCCGAATCCATCGGCGTCCGTCGTACCTGCGACTGGTAATTTTGGAGGCACACGATGGGTATTGAAAAACGCTTGATCGAAGACGCCAACCTGACGCGCGGCATGCAGCTCGCCACGCCGGAGCGCATCACCAAAGTGATCCGCGATGTTCTGAAGGGCGAGGTGGGCGCGCGAGTCAAGGTATACGAACAGACCTGCATGCGCTGCGGCGCCTGCGCCAAGGCCTGCCACTTCAGCCTTTCCCACCCGGACGACGCGTCCTATACGCCCGTCGCCAAGCTCGACAAGACCATCTTCAAGATGATCCGCGAGAGCGGGAAGCTCAACGCCGAACAGATGCGGGGCATCGCGCAGATCGCGTTCACCGAATGCAACATGTGCCGCCGCTGCATCCATTACTGTCCCGTGGGCGTGGACATCGCCTACCTGATGAGCCTCGTGCGGCGCATCTGCAACAAGCTCGGCATCACCCCGACCTTCATTCAGGACACCGCCAACAGCCATTCCGCCACGTTCAACCAGATGTGGGTGCGCGAGGACGAATGGATCGACAGCCTCATCTGGCAGGAAGAGGAAGCCCGCGAGGAATTCCCCGGCATCCGCATCCCGCTCGATAAGGAAGGCGCCGACTTCATGTACTCGGTCATCGCGCCCGAACCGAAGTTCCGCACCCAGCTCATCTATCAGGCCGCCGCGATCTTCCATCAGGCGGGCTGCGACTGGACGATGCCCTCCCGCCCCGGCTGGGACAACAGCGACATGTGCATGTTCACGGGCGACTACGAAATGATGGGCCGCATCAAGCGCGCCCACTTCGAGCTGGCCCAAAAGCTGCGCGTCAAGCGCATCGTCATGGGCGAATGCGGGCATGCCTTCCGCTCCGTGTACGATCAGGGCAACCGCTGGATCGGCTGGAAGGATTCCCCGGTTCCGGTGGTCCATGCCATCGAGTTCTATTGGGAACTCATCAACGAAGGCAAGATCAGGATCACGCATCAGTTTGAAGATCCGGTCACCATCCATGACCCCTGCAACACCGTCCGCGGCCGCGGCCTTGCCGACAAGCTGCGCGATGTGGTGCACTTCCTCTGCGCCAATGTGGTTGAAATGACGCCCAACCGCGAGCACAACTTCTGCTGCAGCGCGGGCGGCGGGATCATCAACTGCGGCCCGCCCTTCAAGAGCGTGCGCATGGAAGGCAACCGGGTGAAGGCCGATCAGCTCCGCAATACCGGAGTCCATACCGTGGTCGCCCCCTGCCACAACTGCCACGGCGGGCTGGAAGACATCATCAAGCATTACAAGCTCGGCATGCACACCAAGTTCATCGGCGACCTCATCTATGAACTGATGGAAAAGCCCGAAGTATAGTCAGCCCGCGGGGACAGCCTTCCCGGAAACGGGAGGGCTCCCCGCAGCGCCCCGCACACCGCTTTTGGAGGCGCCGCCTCCGTGAATCACTGGAGTGAACTATGCCCCTGCACGCCCTTGCCCGTGCCGGCCTCGCCGTCACGCTGCTGCTTGGCCTCGTCGGGACGGCCCATGCGCTGACCCTGAAATCCGAAGAGTTCAAGACCCACCGCCGCCCCGCCGTCACCTTCGATCACGACAACCATAACGAGCGCGCCAAAATCGAAGACTGTATCGTCTGCCACCACGGCGGCGAGAACGGCGTCATCGACCCAGAGCTGGGCTCGGAAGATCAGCCCTGTTCCGAATGCCACAAGGCCAGCATGCCCAGCGGACGCACGCCGCTCATGCGTGCCTACCACAAGAACTGCATCGAATGCCACAAGGCCCAGAACAAGGGGCCGACCACTTGCGGCGCCTGCCACAAGTAGGGCCGGCTCATGGACGTCATCCGGCTGCATCCTGACGGGACGCTTTCGTCCGAAGCCCCATTCGCGGGGCTTCTCCGGATGAGGCTCGAACTCGACGGGGACGTTACGCTGCGCTCGTTTTTCCGGCTGCTCAAGCGGAATCAGCTGGCGCGGGAACTGGTTCCCGGCCTCGGCGACGCCCTCGCCGAAGCTGAAGCCTGCCCCGCCTCCGGCTGCCGCTATCCCGGCCTTGAAGCCCTGCGCCTCGGCAAGCGCGTGGAGTTGACGGGATTTCCCGGCACGCCCCGCGTGGAGGTCTACCTTGCCGTCGAGGGGATCGGCGACGGATTGCCGGAACTGCGTTTTTTCCGCCTGCGGGACATGCTGGACGCCCCATTGCAAATGGGGACGGCCCGGCATGTCCTGCTCGGCGAAACCGCGGCCGCGTTGGACGCGGCAACCAGCTTTACAGTCTTTGATCTGTTGGAAGGCATAGGCTGGGAACTGGGGTTCCAAGGCGGCTCACTCACCTGTAATCTCAAGGAGTAGCGAGATGTTGTTCAAAAACATCCTGTTTGCGAGTTCGGGAACGGCCGGCAGCGACAACGCCGCGAAACTGGCTTTTGGGTTGGCGGAAAAACAGCAGGCGGAACTGACGCTCTACCATTGCTGTGGCGTCCCCTCACGGGGGTTCGCCACCAACGTCACCGATACCCGCAGCGGCAGCCTCGAACAGCCGGATGAGGCGTATCAGGAAATGGTGCGCGAAGAGCTCAATACGGCCTATGCCTATCAGATCGAAGCCTGTACCCGCCCCTTCCGCATGGAGCTGAGCGTGGGTATGCCCTCCACCGAAATTTTGCGCTACGCCCGCCAGATCAAGCCCGATCTCATCGTCATGGGCGCAAGCAGCGCCGCCAGCGATCCCAACGCCGCCCGCATGCGCTCCATCGTGGGGAACACGGTGCGCGCCGTGGCGAAAAAAGCCCCCTGCCCGGTGCTCATCGTCAACCGCCCCTGCACCACCTGCTGGCACCTGTTCTCGAACATCGTCTTCTGTACCGACTTCAGCGAAGCCGCCAGCCATGCGTTCCGCTTCGCCCTGAATACAGCCCGCCAACTGAACGCCAAACTGTACATCACGCACGCCGTCGACATCACGTCCATACAGGGCATGACGATGGATCAATCCGAAATCGAGCGCCATGCCTCGAAGATGCGTGGGAAGATCGACAAGCTGTACCTGTCCAGGCTCGACGGCTTCGCCAACGTCGAGGTCATTGTGCGCGAAGGCATCCCCTATGTCGAAATCCTCAAGGCCGCCCGTGAGAATGAGGCCGATCTCATCGTCATGGCTCACCATTCCTCGGATCTGCCCGATGACGACGCGGACATCGGCTCCACGGTGGAACAGGTTGTCCTGCGTTCCGCCTGTCCCGTCGCCAGCGTGACCCGGCCAGAGGCCCGGTGACATGGGCGGAAGGCGTGCCCTCGTCATTGATGACGAAGTCCATTTCCGGTATTTTCTCAGAGTGCTCCTCGAAAAGGCCGGGTTTACCGTAAAGATGGCCCGCAACGGGATTGAGGCGCTGGACGTGCTTCGCTTATGGAGGCCGGACGTCATCACGCTGGACGTCATGATGCCCGAACAGAGCGGCCTGGCCTTTTACGGGGCCGTCTCCAGCGACGAGGACTGGAAGCGGATTCCCGTGGTCATGCTGTCCGCCGTGCCGATCACCGTCCGGAAACATGCCTTCGCCACGCTCGGCCTGGCGCAGGGCCCGCTTCCCGCTCCCGCGGCCTGCCTTGAAAAACCGTGTACGCCGGAAGCCCTGCTTGAGGTCGTCAACCGGCTCGTTCCCGAACCAACCACAGCCTGATCCGAACGCAAGGAGAAGCCCCATGCCCAAGAAAATCCTGACCATCGACGACGACCCGTACATCGTCAAGTACATCACCGAAGTCCTCTCCGACAACGGCTACGCGACCTGTTCCGCGTCCAGCGTCGAGGAAGCGCTTTCCGTCCTCGAAGCGGAAAAGCCCGATCTCGTCACGCTGGACATGGAAATGCCCGACGAGTGGGGCCCCCGCTTCTACCGCAAGATGACAATGAATCCCGCATTCCGGGATATGCCCGTCATCGTGATCAGCGGCCTTCAGGGTATCCACCTCGCCATCCGCAACGCCGTGGCCACACTCCAGAAGCCCTTTGATCCCGAAGAGCTGATCTCCATCGTCAACCGGGTGCTCGAATCCAAAGATGCCGCCCGCAAGGCCATGGATGGGGAATAACCGTTTCCGTTCCGGCGGTTCCCCGCGGACCGCCGGAAACCGGGGTTGACGATGCATAGCCGATTCGGAGCCTACCGCCTCATGGCCAAGACCATCACCATGACGGCGCTGCTGTTCCTCGCCGGGGTGGGGGCCGTCCTGTGGCTGATGCCCCATGAATGGCTCCGGGTTGCCCTGCCCGCCGTTACCCTGCTCCTCTGCGCCGTCTCGGTGGCCCTTTATTGGTATGAAGTGCGCCTGCCCATCGGCCGCATGATCGCCAGCATGCAGGCCATGCGCGAAGGGCAGGCCGTCACCCTCGACGACGCCCGCCGCGACGACGAATTCGGCCAGCTCGCGCGGGCCATCGTTGAATTCAGCATCCGCAATCAGCACCACCTCGAAGAAATGCGCCGCCGGAAGGACGACTTCCAGCGGCTGTTCGACATGGTCCCCTGCGGCATTTCCGTGCAGGATCGCGAATACCGCCTCCTGCGCTGGAACCGCAGCTTCGCCGTCCGGTACGATCCGCAGCCGGGCAGCACCTGCTACGAGGTCTATAAAGGCCGCACTGCGCCCTGCCCCGAATGTTCGGTCCAGCGCACATGGGAAGAGGGGGCCGTCCTGTGCAATCAGGAAAGCCGCGTCAACCCAGATGGGACGCGGGACTACTGGTTCGTGCAGACCGTGCCCCTGTTCGACAAGGACGGCAACGTGTCCTCGGTTATGGAAATGAGCATCGACATGACGCTCATCCATACCCTCCAGCACCAGCTGCAGGCGTCCGAGCGCACCCACAAGGCCATTTTCGACAGCATCCCCAATGCCGTCTTCCTGCTGGACGCCGCCGGGCTCACCATCCTCGACTGCAATCCCGCTTCCGTCAAAATGTACGGGCGCCAGCGCGAGAACGAGCTGACCGGGCGCAGCATCCTCGATCTGTTCCTGCCCGAAGAGCGCGAGCAGTACGCTTCCCAACTGCGGGCCTTCACCGTCTTTTCCGGCGTGACGAACATCAAGGCCGACGGCACCCCCCTGCGCGTGGACATCCGTTCCGCCTCGGCCATGATCGAAAACCGCCGCGTCCGCATCCTCTGCGCCACCGACGTCACCGAACGCATCGAGATGGAACAGAAATTCATTCAGGCCGGGAAGATGGCGACGCTCGGCGAAATGGCGACCGGGGTGGCCCATGAACTGAACCAGCCGCTCACCGTCATCAAGGGCGCGGCAAGCTATTTTCTGCGCAAGACCCGCCGCAGCGAACCCATCGCGCCGGAAACGCTCTCCGAGCTGTCCGTGGAAATCAGCGGGCAGGTCGACCGCGCCAGCGACATCATCAACCACATGCGCGCCTTCGGCCGCAAATCCGATCTTACGCTGCTGGATACGGACATCAACGGCGTCGTGGGGCAGGCCTGCGAGCTGTTCGGCCGCCAGCTCGTGGTGCACGGCATCACGCTGGAAACCTCGCTCGCCCCGGCCCTGCCGCCCATCCTCGCCATCCCCAACCGCCTGGAGCAGGTGATCGTCAACCTCATCCTCAACGCCCGGGACGCCGTGGAGGAACGGGTCAAAAACGCGCCCGAACCGCCCGCCGTCATCGGCGTTTCCACGGCTATGGACGGCAACACGGTGCTGCTGTCCGTCTGGGATACCGGGACAGGCATTCCCGCACATCTGTTGAACAAAATTTTCGAGCCGTTCTTCACCACCAAGCCAGTCGGCAAGGGAACCGGCCTCGGCCTTTCCATCATTTACGGGCTGGTCAAGGATTTCGGCGGTTCCATCTCCGCCCGGAACCGCGGCGAAGGCGGGGCGCTCTTTGAAATCCGTTTCCCCATTACCCGGCGCGGGGAGCCCGCCTCAAGCGCGCCCACCGATGGGGACAGGGCCGGGGGCGTTTCCGCCCCACAACCGGAACAGCTTTCTTGACGCAAGGATATGTATGGACGCTCCCATTCACGTTTTGCTCGTCGATGACGAACCCGGCATCCGCCATGTCCTTGGGGCCCTGATCAAGGATTTCGGCTATGACGCCCACACAGCCGAGAGCGCCCGCGAAGCGCTGGAAGCGTTCGCCGCCCACCCTTTCCCCATCGTGGTCACCGACATCCGCATGCCGGGCATGGACGGGCTGGCCCTGCTCGAACGGGTACGGAAGCAGGCTCCCGACACGCAGGTGATCATAATCACCGGGCACGGCGACATGGACAACGCCGTCGAATGCCTGCGCCTCGGCGCGGCGGACTTCATCGCCAAACCCGTCAACGAAGATCTGCTGGAACATGCGCTGAAACGCGCCGCCGAACAATACTCCCTGCGCGAACAGATCCGCCGCCACACCGAACATCTGGAGGAGCTTGCCGCCTCGCGCACGCGGGAACTGCTGGAAGCCCACCGGGTCGCCGTCGTGGGCGAAACCGTGGCCTGCATGGCCCACACCATCAAAAACCTCGCGGCGGCGCTCGAAGGGAGCCTCTTCGTCCTCAAACAGGGGATGGAATCCGGGAACCGGGAATACCTCGACGACGGCTGGGCCATGTTGGAGGAAGACATTTCGCGGGTGCGCGACAAGCTCCTGCACCTGCTGCGTATCGGGCAGCAGACGGAACTGCGTGAATGCCCGGTGGACCCGGTGCAGCCCGTGCGCCATGTGGCCAAGCGCTTGGAAGGCAGGGCCGCCAGTCTGGGCATAGCGATCCAGCTTCAGGATGCCGCCGGTTCAGGCCCCATCGCTCTGGACGCCGAACGCCTTGAAGGCTGCCTGTTCAATCTGGTGGGCAACGCGCTGGAGGCATTCCCCGCGCCGGGGCTGCGCGCCCGCCCCGCCGAAGTCCGGGTCGGGATCGCCCGCACGCCCGACGCCCTCATCTACGATGTGCGGGATAACGGCACGGGGCTGAGCGCGGAAGCCGCCGAACGTCTCCGGGACGGTTTGTTTACGACCAAAAAAGATGGTACAGGGTTTGGACTGCTCGGAACGCGCAAGGCGCTTTTGGAAATGGGCGGGCGGCTCCTGTGGGAGAACCTGCCCGACGGCGGGGCGCTGTTCCGCATCGTGCTGCCGCTGCGCAGGGGACGCCCCACTGACGCCGAGGCGCATCACTTCAGGGAGGGCTCATGAAAGAAACCATTCTCCTCGTCGACGACGAACAGGGCATCCGTACCGTCATGGGTCTTTCGCTCCGCGACGCCGGGTATAACGTCATCACTGTGGCCTCAGGGGAGGAGGCGCTGCAACTTTTTGCGGAACGGCCCATCCCCATCGTAATCACCGACATCAGGATGCCCGGCATGAACGGGCTGGAGTTCCTGAAGCACATCAAAATCCTCGCGCCGGAAACCGAAGTCATCCTCATATCAGGACATGCGGATCTGGAAATGGCGATTCAAGGGCTCAAGCTGGAAGCGTCCGACTTCATCACCAAGCCCATCGACGACGATCTGCTGCACATTTCCCTGAAGCGCGCCCTTGAGCGCATCGGCATGCGCAACAAGCTCAAGGAATATACGTCGAACCTCGAAAAGATGATCAACGAGAAGTCCGCGCAGCTCGTGGAGGCGGAGCGCCAGCTCGCCGCCCGGCAGGTCGTGGACGGCTTCGCCTTCGGGCTGCACACCCTCGGCTCGTCCATGAGCGGGGAACAGCAGGCCTTCAACGAGCTGCCCTGCTTCATCGCCATGCACGACCGGTTTATGGAAATCCTCGCCGTCAACGATCTCTACCGCGAACGCCTCGGCAACCTCGTGGGGCATCCGAGCTGGGAACCCTATGTCCTGCACAGCAACGAGGCCATGTTCCCCGTGGAGCGGGCCATTGTGGAGGGCCGCGGCGCGCGCAGCGAGCAGATCCTGCGCGACAAGAACGGCAAGGAAATCCCCGTGCTGGTGCATACGGCGCCGATCCTCAATAATGAAGGCGAAGTGGAACTCGTGCTCGAACTGAGCGTGGACGAGCAGGAAAGCCGCCGCCTGCGCGAGGAGCTGCGCGTCACCCGCGAACGCTTCCGCCAGTTGTTTGAGGAAAGCCCCTGCTACGTCTCCGTGGTGAGCCGCGATTTGCAGGTGCTTGAAGCCAACCGCGCCTTCCGCCATACCTTCGGCATGCAGAGCGGCAAGCGCTGTTACGAGCTGTTCGCCGGTTCGTCCGTTCCCTGCGACGAGTGCCCGGTGCAGCGCTCCTTTCAGGACGGCAAGCCCTGCCATACGGAAAAGGTGGTCATCGACCACGAAGGCCGCCCGGTCAACGTGCTCGTCTGGACCGCGCCTTTGCGCGACACATCGGGCAACATCACCGAATGCATCGAAATGGCCACGGACATCACGGAACTGCGCCAACTGCAGGATAGGCTGGCCTCCCTCGGCCTGCTCATGGGCTCCACCGCCCACGGCATCAAGGGCATGCTCACCGCGCTGGACGGCAGCGTCTACCGCCTCGGCTCCGGCATCGACAAGGGCGACGAGGCCCGAACCCGCGATTCCCTCAAGGACATGCGCCAGCTTGTGGCCCGCCTGCGCAAAATGGTGCTCGACATCCTCTATTTCGCCAAGGAACGCAAGCTCGACTGGAACATTCTGGTCGCGGAGGAGTTCATGCGTTCCGTTGTTTCCACAGTTTCGGACAAGGCCGCCGAAGCGGGCGTCGCCATGACGCTGGAGGCCGACGGCGATCCCGGCACCTTCGAGGCCGACGCCTCCGCCCTCAGCGCCGCGCTGGTCAACCTGCTTGAGAACGCCGTGGACGCCTGCCGCACCGACGGTTCCAAAAAGGAACACTCCGTGCGTGTCAGCGTCAAGGGGCTTCCCGACGCCGTGGAAATACGCATCGAAGACAACGGCATCGGCATGACCGAGGAAACCCGTGCCAAGCTGTTCACCCTGTTCTTCTCCTCAAAGGGCAAGGGCGGTACGGGCATCGGCCTGTATGTCGCCCGCCAAGTGGTCATGCAGCACGGCGGCAGGATTGAAGTGGCCTCCGCCAAGGGCGAAGGCAGCACCTTCACCGTCACCATGCCGCGCATTCTGGCGAAGTAACCCGTGTTCCCAAACGGACGCGCCGGATAAAAGCCGGATCGTCTGAAACCCCATTGGAGGATACCGTGAAAAGACTCATTCTCTGTGCGCTGGCCGCCGCCGGCCTCTGCATCCCGGCCTTGGCTGCCGATCCCACGCCCGAACAGAAGGCGCAGATCGAAAAGCCCATAACCATGAACAATTCGGGCAACGAAAAGAAACAGGTTGTCTTCACCCACAGCGCCCACGCCAAGACGGACTGCGCATTCTGTCACCATAAGGCCGCGGACGGCAACATCTATGTCGGCTGTGCCGTCAAGGGCTGCCACGACAGCATGGACAAAAAGGACAAGAGCGAGCACGGCTATTACTTCATGATCCACAACAAGAAGTCCGAGAAGTCCTGTATGGGCTGCCATCAGAAGGCCGTGGCGGAAAACCCCGCGCTGAAGGAAAAGTTCAAGGGCTGTAACCCGTGCCATGCGAAAAAGTAACGGCATAAGAGGGGAAGGATAGGAGAAATCCATAGTGGCGGAGGAATGGGGCCCCCTTCCGATGAAGGGGTGCCCTTCCTCCCCAGCCAATACCCCCTTTCCTGACGCCGGCAATCGGTTGCCGGTGATTCTTGAAGGCCCCGTCATGGAATAACCAGTAACTTGTCCCAAGTATGGAGCCCATCGACGGAAAACTGGAGAAAACGTCTGCACTTTCGCCATACTGTGGAGATAAAACAACCATATGCCATGACAGGGCCAAAACAAAACGCCGGGAAGCTTTCCCGACGTTTTTTCCATGGAACGGCCCATCCCCGAATCAAATCCGCCCCTTTCCAATCGGTCCAGTGCACCAGGTCATAACTGGCAGCAAAGGTATTGAATGCCTTGTATT
>URTO01000025.1 GCA_900550745.1 uncultured Desulfovibrio sp.
TTATTTTTAAGTTACAAAAAGATTATTTCAATAAATTCAAACAATTATATATCAAACGACGGCACGGCCTCATCAATGATTCCGCCAAGGGGAGAATTGGAGGGGAAGGCTTCATCTCCACAGTACAGTGAAAAATAGAGCTTTTTTTCCAGTTTTCCCCTTGGCGGGATCCACGTCTAAGGCGTTTTTCCGGTTATCCCTTTGGAGTTTCAAGGAAAAAAGCATCAACCATTTTCTATGACACAGCCATTCCAAAAGAATAATCAATAAAATACCCCAAGCATGGAGTCCATCAACGGAAAACTGGAGAAAAAGTCTGTATTGTTGATATGAAACAGCATGCCATGATGGGGCTTTGGGGGAAACGGGGCGGCCCGCAAGGGGCGGCTCCTGCGAAAGCCGCAAGATGCGCGGAATTGTGAGGGTGTCCCGCGAGGGAGTGGAGCGCCCCACTTTGATGCGATGTCCCTTCTGCGATAGTGGGGGGCCGAGAGGGAGGGGATGGCCTTCAGCAGAATCAGCGGCGTTTCGGTTTTATGATAATCCGTAATAGTTCAATGCAAAAGCAAAATGTTTCCGCAAAACGCCTCTGTTTTTCAGGGGGGGCTCTGTACAGCCTTGGGTTCTCCTGTTAGAGCAAAAAAGGATTTTCCCTCACAATCCCTTTTTATCCGGCGTGTTCCGGAGATCCGGGCAGGCCGTGTGGGGCGTCTATGTTTGAATCCAGCTACCCCCTCGTTTTTTTGGCATGGTTCCTCGGAGGCTTCATCAATGGCGTCAGCGGGATGGGGGCGGCGATGGTCGCCTTGCCCATCGTGGCCTGTGTACTGGAAATGGGTGAAGCTGTTCCGGCTACCTGCCTTGTGGCGGTGGCCCTTGCGGTCTATGTGGCATGGATGTACCGCGCCTACGCGCGGGTAGCGCCGATTATCCCCATGTTGCTTGGATGTATCCCCGGCCTTATCGTCGGCGTGTACGTCCTGCGGGTAGTCCCCGGAATTTGGCTGCAGGGCGGCCTGGGAGCGGCGCTGATCGTATATGTGGCTTGGCAGGTGCTGCACCGCGCTGGTGGCGCGCACCCCGAAAGCGTGCGGGGCTGTGCCGTATCCGGGTTTGCGTCGGGCTTCGCCAACGCGGCGATCAGCTTCAGCGGGCCGCCCGTGGCGATTTACGCGCTCTATGTCGGGTGGGACAAGGACACCACACGCGGGACGCTCAGCCTGTATTTTCTCGGCACCAGCATTTGCACCTGTATTGTTCAGGCCGCCGCCGGGCTGTACACTCCCGTGGTGGTCAAGGCCGCGCTTTGGGGGATGCCCGGCGCGTTGATGGGGCTCGTCGTTTCCTTGCCCGTGGCCCGATTCGTCCGGGAAAGCGTTTTTCAGGGCATTCTGCTCGTCATGATCGCCTTCGCCGGGAGTGTTTGCATCATCCGGGCTGTGGAGGCTTTATTCTAAACAGAAGGGGAACGTCCCCGGCGGGCTCCCGGTGATGGTTCAGAGGAGGATATCTATGGAAATCAAGCAGGTACACATTGCGTATTTCAGCCCGACCGGGACGACGAAGCGGACGTTGCGGGCGGTGGCCGAGGGCTTCGGCTGTTCCGAACTTTCCGAAACGGATTGGGCCGACCCAAAAAGCCGCGCCGCGCTCCTGAAAACCGGGCCGGACGAGCTGGTGATCGCCGGGATGCCGGTCTATTACGGGCGCATTCCGTCGCCGTTCCATAAGGGGCTGCCGTTGCGCGGCGAGGGTACGCCGTTCGTGCCGATCGCGGTGTACGGCAACCGGCATTACGACGACGCGCTTCTGGAGCTTAAAACGCTCGGCGAGGCGGCTGGGTGCGTGACGCTCGGCGCCGCCGCATTCGTGGCGCAGCACTGCCTCAACCCCGACATGGGCCGTGGGCGTCCCGACGCTTCCGATCTCGCGGCCATGAAGCGCTTCGGCAGTGCTCTGCGGGCCAAGGCGGATGGCCTTTCCGGTTCCATGCCGCCTCTGGGCGTGCCGGGGGCTGTCCCGTACAAGGAGTACAAGCCGACGCCGTTCGCGCCCGCGCTGCTGGATGCCGAAGCCTGCATCCGCTGCGGGCTGTGCGCCCGGACGTGCCCGGTTCGGATCATTGATTCCGAGACGTATGCCGTGGCCGAGCCGGAACGCTGCCTGTTCTGCTTCGGCTGCGTGCGCATCTGCCCGGCCGCAGCGCGCGGGCCGCGTCCCGAAGTCGCGCCCGTGTTCGCCGCCCAAATGGCGGGATTGGCGGCCCGATGTACGGAGCGCCGTGAACCGGAGTTGTTCCTGTAGGGGGAACTTCCTGTTTTACCAAGGCCCTGTCATAGTATGTGGTTGTTTCATTTCCACAGCACGGTGAACATACAGCCTTTTTCCCCGGTTTTCCCTTGGCGGAATCCATAGCCAAGGCATTTTGTTGGTTGCTCTTTTGGAACTTCAAGGAAAAAAGCATCAACCATTTTCCATGACACCGCCTTGCCAAACAAAGAAGGGCTTGGCCTTCCTTCAGTGATGGGAGGCCGAGCCGAGCCATGTGTCGGCCATATCCCTGACCGCCGCGACTACGGAAACGATTTCCGCGCGGGTAATCCCGTCGAAGTGGATGCCGCATACGGCGCAGACGCAGCAGCCGAGTTTGGACGCTGCACGTTCGGCAAGCTCGGCGGCGAGTTCGCCCTCACGATGCCCGTTGCGGTCAAGGCGGCGGGTTTCGCCGTCCGCGCACAATGCCGCCGCGCCGATGTGCGGGGCGTCGCCTCCGGTCACGCTGATGAGGCAGTCGTCGCCCTGCCGCCGGGCGTTCAGGACGATTTCCTTGCCGCGCACCAGCCGGGTCAGTGTCACGTCACCGATCATGATCCTTCCCACCTTCTGAAGCCGGGGGCTTCCAGCCGGAATTCGCGCATGATCTTGCCCACGATGTGGGTGGTCATATCCTCTACGGATTGGGGGTGCTGATAATAGGTCAGCATCGGCGGGAGGATGGTCACGCCCATTTCCGCGAGCGCGGCCATGTTGCGCAGGTGGACGAGCCCGAACGGGGTTTCGCGGGCCACGAGCACCAGTTTACGGCGTTCCTTGAGGGTGACGTCGGCGGCGCGGAGGAGCAGGTTTTCCGCATACCCGTGGCAGATGCCCGCCAGTGTTTTCATGCTGCACGGCACGACCGCCATGCCTTCCGTTTCAAAGGTGCCGCTGGCGATGGCCGCGCCGATGTTGCCGATGTCGTGCGTGCGGAAGGCCAGCCCCGCCAGATCCGCCCCGCTCATGCCGGTTTCTTCGCGCAGGACGCGCTCGCCCGCTTCGCTGGCGATGAGGTGGACTTCCCAATCCTTTTCTCTCCGCATCGCCTCAAGCAGCGAGACGCACAGGATCGCGCCGCTGGCTCCGCTCAGTCCTACGACAAGACGTTTTTTCATGGTGTTGTCCCTTTGGCGGAAGCGTTGGTAAGCCCGGTGATTCAAGGATGCGCCCCGGAGCGGTCGGAGGAAGCGGCCGGCCCGTGCCGAGGACGCCTCCTTGCGGCTCAGATGAGGAATTTTCCGGGGTCGACTTCCATAAAAGGAGCCCGTTGGAAGCGTTTTTTCTGGTCAAAAGGCACGGTGCAGTCGAAGATGGCCTTGCAGCCGATCCCACGTGCGGGGATACGCGCGTCGTAGAGCGGCGACTGCGTAGGATCGAGGACGTGCCCGCGCACGCCGGGCAGGAACACGGTGTCGAGATTGCCCTGATAGCGGGTGGTCATGGCCCAGAGCACATCGCTCATATCGAAGGGGTCCACGTCGTCGTCCACGAGGAAGACATGCTTGAGTTCGGGGAAGGCCGAGAACGCGAGCAGGGCGGCCTGACGCTGGCGGCCTTCGTCGGCGCTGGTGGCCTTGCGGAACTGGAGCACGGCCATGAATTTCCCGCCGCCGCAGCTTGCGGCGTACACGTTGCGCACGCGTCCCGGCATGGCCCGCTCCACAAGGCCGAGGATGCTGGCTTCGGTGGGGATGCCCGCAAGATTCACATGCTCTTCGCTCGGGCCGATGGTCGTCTGCATGATCGGATGCAGACGGTGGGTTACGGCGGTCACGCGCATGACGGGGGTTTGCGGATCGGAGGGGCCGCAGTAGCCTGGGAATTCGGGCATGGCTTTGCCGTTGCCGGACTGGGCGTCTTCGGCGATGCGTACATTGGGCAGGATTTCGCCCTCAATGACGTACTCCGCCCACGCCAGGGCCTTGGCATCCACAGTCAAACAGGCACACTGCTCCACGGCCCGCCCGCGCAGCGCTCCGGCGATGGCCAGCTCGTTGAAGCCGATGGGCGTCATGGGCGGCTCGAAGCACGCGCCGAGATAGACGGCGGGATCAAGCCCGATGCTGACGGATACGGGCAGAGGCTTGCCCGCGGCCTCGGCCTTGGCGCGGAACACGTCGATATGGCGGCCCGGAGAGAACCAGACGGACAGGGTATCCGGCCCTTGCAGGCACATGCGATGGATGGTCACGTCCTCGTCGCCGTTTTCCGGATCTTTCCCGTACAGGAGGCCCATCGTGACATACGGCCCGGCGTCTTCGGGGGTATTGGTGGGCGCAGGGACGAGGCGGCGCAGATCAAACCCCGGCTCGTCGGCGCGGTGCACGACTTCCTGACAAGGGGCAGGCCCCTTGATGACGGTAGGCTGGATGAGGTGTTGAAGGGCATCCATGAGGTGCCAGCCGAGGCGCTCCGGCTCCGTGCCGAGCAGCAGGGCGGTACGTTTGCGGCTGGAGAGTACGCCGATGGCGACCCGTGCGCCGGGATGTCCCTTCACCGTATTGAAAAGCATGGCCGGGCCGATGCGGGTGGGGCGGGCCACCGTGCCGCCCGCGCCGATATGCCGGTATGCGCCGCACAGTTCCGCCACGGGATCGGCTTCGACGTCTGTTTGGGCGAGTTCGCCGTGCTGGTTCAGCAGTTCGAGGGCGGTGCGCAGATCTGTAATATCGGCGGCGGAGAGGGACATGGGAAGCTCCTTGGATACGGAGGTTGGCGAATGTTTTTCCGAGGGGCTTCCCGCCCCTCGGACTCCCCCGGCAGGGAGCAGTGCTCCCTGCGCCCACGGGGCCGTTTCGCCTTGCGGCAAAACGGCTTTGGGGCTTCGGGGATTTTTTGTATTTTTTTTATTGCAATACTGTAGGGAGGTGGTGATACAGGTTAAAGGCAGTTTTTCACCTTGTTACAGCATCATGGTCATCGGGAAACGGTAGGCGATGGACCCGGTGGGGCAGGCGATGCGGCAGCAGCCGCAGTGCCAGCACTGGGACGGGTAGGCTACAGCCGGGCCGTCATCGGTCATTTCGAGGATGTGTCCGGGGCAGCTTTCCACGCATGAGCCGCATTCCATGCAGTGGCCGCAATGCATGCAGCGCCCGGCTTCGGCAACGGCGGCCTCGGCCGTGAGCCCGCCGGAGAGTTCGGCAAACGCCAGTTCCGGGCCGTCGCTGGCGGCGGGAGGCAGGATCTGCCGGGCGGCGTGCTCGTGGTAGTCGGCGTGCATGATTTCCTTGAAGGCCACGACATGGGGAGCGGGCAGGGCGGGGACGTGATCTTCGCGGACCCGCCCGGTTTCATCGATCCAGATGTCGAGGTTCTCGGCGGGGTCCATGCCGGAAAGGGCCTTGTGTACGGCAATGGCGGCCTGCCTGCCGTGCCCGATGGCGCGGGCGATGAGCGAAGGGCCGTTGGCGATGTCGCCCGCCGCGTAGAGGCCGGGGACCGACGTGCGGAAGGAGACCGGATCGACGGCTACGAAGCCGCGCGGGGTGCGGGCCATGTCCACGCCTTCGAGCGGCGTCTCGTCGGTTTGCAGGCCGCTCGCGCAGATGATCAGATCCGCATCCAGCAGCAGGGGATCGCCGGGGGCGAATTCCGTATGCAGTGCGCCGGTTTCGTCAAAGGAGAACGAGGTTACGGGCCGGGCCTCGAAGCGGAGGCGTCCGCCTTCCGGGGCGACGGCGTGGCTGAGGTGGCTGTTGTGGATGAAGATGCCTTCGTCATGGGCCTGACGGATTTCCTCGGCGGGCGCGCGCATGGCGTCGGCGGGTTCGAGGCAGACGATATGTACGGCTGTGGCGTTGAGGCGGCGGGCTGTGAAGGCGCAGTCAAAGGCGACCCCGCCGCCGCCGAGAATGACGACGGTTTTCCCGGCAAGGGATTGGCGTTCGAGCGTGGAACGCTTGAGCCAGCCTACGGCGGGGACAAGGTATTCCTTGCCGGGGATGTCGAGGCGGCGTTCCTTCCACAGGCCGACGGCGAGGATGGTTGCGTCATAGGTGTCGAGCAGGCTTTGCAGGGTGATGTCACGGCCCACGGTGACGTTGGTGCGGACCTGTACGCCGGAGGCCACCACTGCCCCGGTTTCGCGGTCCACTACATCCTTGGGCAGTCGGAAGTCGGGCACGGCATGGCGCGGCACCCCGCCCATGACCGGCGCACTCTCGTAAACGGTGACGGCGTGCCCGAGCAGGGCGGCGAAGCGGGCGGCGGTGAGCCCGGCGGGGCCGGAACCGACCACGGCGATGCGCTTGCCGGAGGCGGGCAGGGGAATGAAGCGGGCTTCATGCCCGGTATCGGCGGCAAACCGCTCCAGCGCATGGATGGCGACGGGCTCGTCGTATTCCGCCCGGTTGCATTTGGTTTCGCACGGGTGCGGGCACACGCGCCCGGTGATGCCGGGGAAGGGGTTGCGCGCGTGCAGCCGGGCGAGGGCCTTGTCGGTTTCTCCGGCGGCGATCAGCGTGTGCATCTGCTGGATGCCGTTGCCGAGGGGGCAGGCATGTTCGCAGGGCGACGTGCGGCCCTGACGGTGATCCCCGCGTACCTGTATGGTGATCCTGTTCCATTCCTTGCTGTAAATCGGAGGCATGATGCGTTCCTTCGTATTGACCGGATGCTCCGGCGTTGCGTCTGATTTGAGGCGGCTCCGTTTTCGGATTGGCCGGGAAGAATGTTCCTCCCGCACCGGGCCGTTGCGCCGGAGGCGAAACGGCCTTGCCGGGTCAAGGGGCGGCTCGCCCCTTGCGGGGTTCCGGGGGGCAGCGCCCCTCGGCGGGGTTCGGGGCGGCGCCCCGTCAGAGCCAGAAAACTTCAGGCCCGTCCGCGCCACGGCGTACGGCGAGCACGCGGTCGAGAGCCGGATCCTTTTCGGGATAATCGCTGCGGCGGTAGATGCTGCGCCCGCTTTCCCGGCGTTCCCGGCTGCATAAGGTGGACAGGACGGAGCTCTGGAGCAGGTGCAGGGACTCGTGGGCAAGCATCAGCTCGTGCATGTTTGAAGCGAAAAGCTTGTCGGCCTGCGAACCGATGAAGGCGAGGCGCTCCAGCGCGACATCCATCCCCTTGCCGTTGCGGACGAACCCCATGTAGTAGGACATGACCTGCCGGATCGAGGCTTCAAACATCGCCTGCGGCAGGGCATCCCCGCGCGGGGCCAGAGGAGCGGCAATCCGTGCGCGCTCGGCTTCGATTTCGGCTTCCAGCCCGTCGAGATCCGGCACCGCGCCGATTTCACTTGCGGCGGAACGGCCCGCAAGGTAGCCGCTGCACATGGAGCCGGAGAACGTGTAGAAGACGCACCCGTTGTACAGGCCGGGCACAGTGCTCCTGAACCCGTCGTCCGTGGCGAGCATGCCGCTGAATTCGATTTCGGAAAGCTCCACTTCCATCGGCGCGGTGGCGAAATCCACGCCGCGCTGTTCGCAGTAGTCAAGGAACGTGGCCTTGTCGCCGGGCATCAGCGTGTACTGGAGGTGCCGCAGGCTCTCAGGATCGATGTGGCGCATTTCCATATAGAAAGGCGGGCCGTTGCCTTCGACCTGCTGCTGGTAGGTGCCGCCCACCTGAAACTGGCGCGGGCAGTTTTCCATCATGGGATGGTAGCGGCCCATGAACCGCTCGCCGAGGGCGTTGAGCTCGTGCGCGCCCGCGCTGTTGATGCCGTTCATCCCGGCGCAGCCGAAGCCCTTGGGGACGAGCGTGGCCTGCTGCTTGATGTCCATGTTGATGATGTCCGCCCCGGCTTCGTAGGCCAGCACGAACTGGCTGCCGGTATTGAATGGGCTGTGCCACGTGTTGTAGGGGTTTCCCGTGGAGTTGGTGGTGGCGCGGTTGCAGCTGTTGCCGAGCGCGAGGATCACCCCGGCGGCCCGGATGACGTAGAAGGTGCCGTCGAGCACGTTGTACCCGGCCGCGCCGACCACCCGCCCGTCCTTTTTGAGGAGCTTCGTGATCATCACGTGGTCGAGCACGTCTGCGCCCATTGAGCGTATCTTGCGGGCTATGAGGCGCTTGATCATCTGCCCGTCGGCGATGTTGATGTACCACGCGGGTTCGCCGCGCCCCGCCGTGCGCAGGTAGCTGCCGTCCGGGTTGTGGAGGAGCTTCACCCCTTCGCCTTCGAGGAAGTCCACCATAGCGGGCATGACTTCGCCCCAGTCGCGGATCTGCTTTTCCGAATAGCCGCTGCTCGGCTTGAGGTAGGCCTTCACCAGATCGTCGATGGTGTCCTGCGGTTCGTCCGTGTTGAGCACGGCGATGAAGTGGTCGTTGCCGCCGCCGAGACAGCCGGAGCTTTCGAGTTTGCCCTTGTCCACCATGAGGGTGCGGATGCCTGCCTGCCGGGCCGCGAGGGCCGCCCCGCAGCCCGCGGCCCCGGTTCCGAGGATAAGGAGTTCGGTTTCAAGCCGGATGGTCTGTGATGCCGTCATAATCATTCCCCTTGGGGCTGCACGAGGCAGACCGGATCAGGATTGTTCTTGCGGATAGCATATTGATGGGCCGTGACCGCGCCGAGGATGGCGAAGCCGGTAAGGTCGGCCCATGTGTCGGGCCATACGAAGACTACGCCAGCCGCCATGAGCGCCAGCCGGAACGGGAAGCGCAGGCGTCCGTGGAGATAGCCTTCAAGTCCGCTGGCAAAGCTGTAGACCGCCGCCGTAGCGACCACCGCCGTCCAGAGGATTTCGGGGAGAGGGCCGTCGAGGATGAGCGCGGGCCGGTACATGAACACAAAGGGTACGATGTAGGCCGCGACGGCCAGCCTGACGGCCTGTACCCCCGTCGCGTTGGGGTCACCCTCCGAAATGCCCGCAGCGGCGTAGGCGGCCACGGCTACGGGGGGCGTAATGGCGGAAATGGCCGAGAAGTACACGATGAACAGGTGCGCGCTCATGAGCGAGAACTTGAATTCCAGCAGGGCCGGGGCCGCCAGCGTGGCGGTGAGCACATAGGCCGCCGGGACGGGCATGCCCATGCCGAGGACGATGCAGACGAGGGCCACCATGCTGAGGCACAGGCCGCTCTGTCCGCCCGTCGCCGCGAACACGAGGCTGGTGAACTTCCCGCCGAGGCCGGTGAGCATGATCCCGCCGATGACCATGCCTGCGGCGGCCGAGGCGTTGGCCACGGTCAGGATACCGAGCCCGGTCTTGCGGAGCACCTCGTAGATTTCCTTGATGCCCATGCGGTGGCCGGGGATGAGCCAACTGATGACGATCACGGACGCGGTGGCGAGAAGGCCGACGACCGTGGGGTTCACGCGCTGGATGATCAGGGTCACGAGCAGGGCGATGGGAATGATGTAGAGCCAGTTTTCCTTGAGGACGGTCCACGCGCTTTCGTGGTCGGTGTCTTCGGAAATGGGGCGCATCCCCTTGAGGACGGCGCGGTAGTGAACCTGCATCATCAGGCCGAAATAGTAGATGATGGCCGGAAGGGTGGCGGCGATGGCGATTTCGATGTAGGGGATGCCCGCCACGTCCACCATGAGGAAGGCCGCCGTGCCCATGATCGGGGGCAGGATGGAAGCGCCGGAACAGGCCGATGCCGCCACGGCCCCGGAGAACGTCTCGCCGTAGCCGAGGCGCTTCATGAGCGGGATGGTGATGCTGCCGGTGGTGACGACGTCGGACACGGGGCTGCCTGACAGCGTGCCGTACAGGGCGCTGGCGATGACGCAGATCTTGGCCGGCCCGCCGCGCATGCGCCCGGCGATGGAAGCCGCGAGCCTGAAGAAGAAGTTGCCGCCGCCCGCCGCGTTGAAGACCTGCCCGAACAGCACGAACATGAACACGTAGGTACAGGCCACGCCGACCGGGGTGCCGAAGATGCCGTCATAGGTGTAGACCATGCGGTCAAGAAAGACTTCCATCGTGGAGCCGCGGTGCCCGAAGTAGCCGGGCAGGTATTCGCCCACGAAGTTGTAGACGATGAACACGAGGATGATCCCAAGCAGAACCGGGCCCACCGTGCGCCGCGTGACTTCCAGCGTCAGCAGCACGAAGGCCGCCGTGACCGCCCAGTCGGCGGGCGTCAGGGGATCGACGCCGGTCCAGCGGGTGACGAGCTCCGCCCCGTTCAGCACCATGTAGGCGCCCGCCGCAAGGCTTATACAGGCCAGCAGAATGTCGGGCACGGGGACGTTTTCGGACTGTCCGGGCTCGGTGCGGATCGGGGTGTAGCAGATGAACGTCAGCGTTATCGCGAACGAGACGAACACAGAGCGCAGGATGAACGAGTCAATGAACCCGAAAGGCGCTCCATACAGTTCCACCGCCGCAAAAAGGACGACGAGCACGCCGACGATCTTGCTCCATAGGGGGGACAGCTTTCTGCGTCTGCCTTCATTGAAGAACAATCCTAGCCTCATAACCATACTCCTTGGGGCGAACCCCCTCCGCGCGGCACCGCCTGCGGAGTTTCCCCGCCCGCGCGGGGGATTGGCCTTTTCCGTATGGGCCGTTTTTCAGGGACGAGTCGAGCCCTCACGGGGATGTCCCCGCACATGAGGGGCCGGTGAGGGCCCCGGGCAACTACAGCCGTTACTTCTTGAGTTCGCGGAAGAACTTTTCCGCTGCGGGATGCATGGGGATGGAGGTGTTGGCCGACATCGTTTCGGGCGAGAGGTCGCGCAGGTTTGCGTGGACGCTGTGCAGGTAGTCGATGTTGGCGGTCATGGCCTTGAGGACGCCCGTGATCACGTCGTCGGGCTGATCCGCGCTGGTGATGAGCAGGAGCTGCGAGGAGACTGTGGGACAGTCTTCCTTCTGAAAGGAATAGGTGCCCGCGTGGATGGTCAGGGACGTGGTGCCGAGCTCCTTGTTCAGCATTTCCTGATTGGCCGGATCGATGGGCAGCATGATCAGGTCGTGCTTCTGGCCCAGTTCATAGAAACGGCTGGTGGGGAACTGGGAAACTTCGACGATGGCGTCCATCTGCCCGGCGTCCCAGAGGTCGGTCGCTTCGGGGCCGGGGATCTTGTGGACCTTGCCGCCCCACTTGGCGATGTCGCTGTAGGTGATGCCGTAGGTCTTGAGCAGCTCTTGCGTTGCGACGTCGATGAGCGTGCCCTGACGGTTGACGGTGATGCGCAAGGGAATCTTCTTGTCCTTGATGTCCTGAATGGACTTGGCCCCGGTCTTGGCGTCCACGAAGAACTGGAGCGCGTTGATGGGGTTCATCACCGCGACGAGGCGGAGGTTCTCAAGCTTGCGGCCCTTGAACGGGGCTTCGCCCTTGATGGCCTTGAGGGTCAGCACGTCGGTCGCCAGCGCGAACTGGACTTCGCCCCGGCTGGTCATGACCTGATTGGGGCCGTCCTTGCCGGGTTCGGTGGTCACGCGGACATTGGGCATGCTCCGGCGCAGGGTTTCGCCCACGCCTTCGGAAATGATGGCCCACAGGCCGCCGGAACCGCCGCCGAGGATCGTGAGGTTGCGGGTATCCGCCGCAGATGCGGCTTGCCGGGCGCCCGGAGCGAACGCCATCATCCCTGCCAGGAGCAGTGCGCATGCAAGACTTTTACGCCATTCCATAAGATTCTCCTCTGGGGGGCGGTTTTG
>URTO01000026.1 GCA_900550745.1 uncultured Desulfovibrio sp.
TTCCTGATATGAATTATAATAGGAAGCAGATAAGTCGAATAGTTTCCGGGATATTTATCCACTATATCCTGCATGCAACATGCCGGCCCATCCCGCATCACCGCTTATAGTCGGACAGGCTGCGCTTGCCGCTCAAATATTCACCGATCAAGGCTTTCCTGCTCTTAAAATCCTTCATCCGGCTGCGGGGGATGCTGCCGCCGCGCGGGGCTACGACCTTTGCGGGATTCACGTACTTGCCGTTCTGCTTGAGGCGGAAATCCAGATGCGGGCCGGTGGCATATCCGGTTGCGCCCACATACCCGATGACCTGCCCCTGCTTGACCCGCGCCCCACGCTTGGCGCCGGACGCAAACCCGGAAAGATGTGAATACATGGACTCCAGCCCACCGGAATGTTTGAGGATAACCATATTCCCAAAACCTTTTCCCCACCCGGCCTTTTCGATCGTGCCGTCGCCGACGGCCTTGACCGGGGTTCCGGTGGGAGCCGCGTAATCCACGCCCTGATGCGGCTTACGGGTCTTGAAAATCGGATGCTTGCGGTTCATGGAGTAGCCTGAGGAAATCCGCGTGAACGCCAGCGGAGCCTTGAGGAGGGTCTTCTTGAGGCTTTCGCCCTTGGCGTTGAAGAAGGCCTCGCCGTCTTCCGTTGCGAAGCTATAGGCTTCGTACGTTTTCCCCTGATTGGTGAATGTAGCCCCAAGCACGTTGCCGTAACCCTTAAACTCGTTTTCCCGGAACCGCTTTTCAATCAGCAGGGAAAAACTGTCACCTTCGCGCAAATCCTTGATGAAGTTAATCTCCGAGCCGAAAATCTCCGCAATGCGCACGGCCAGGATAGGCGATTCCCCGGTCGAAGCCAACGTCTCGAACAGGCTGGAACGGATGGTTCCGCTTACGCGCACCAAGCTGAAATCATAGACTATCGGCTCGACGTGGGCGACAAGCCCTTCATCCGTTTTCGTGACGATGAGCTTCTTGCGATCGTTGATCTCGTATTCAAAGCGCTCCATGCCCTTGCCGTCCGGGGAGCAGACCAGCGTGTAGGGCTGCCCCGTGCGGAGGTTGCTGAGCGGATGGAGCTTTCGCGTCACATGCAGAAGCTGTTGGACGGAACCAGCGGACATATATGGCGAAAGGAGTTCTGAGGCGCTGTCGCCCTTGGCGATGACGCCGCTGATGACGGAGGGATCGGACGGGGCTTCCTGCTCCAAAGGAACCTGCTGCATCTCGGAAACGATGGCGGCGTCCTCCAGCCCCTCCCGGACAAGTGGCTCGTCGGGCTGCACGGCAGCGGCACTCTTTGCCCTTTCCCATAAGGCGAAAAGGGAAGGGATCACCTGCTCTTGGAGGCGCTGGGCCACAGAAGCCTTGTGGCGGGCGGTGGCATGTCCTGGACGCTCCTCCGCCTGAAGGGGCTGCGCCACGGAAGAGGCGGCAGCGGGCTGGCTCTCAGGAATCAGCAGGGAGGCTTCCCGACGGCTGTTGACGAGATACATCCCGCCCACAACGAGGAACAGGCAGATAAAACTGATGAGTATGGTGCCTGCGGAAAAGGTGTTTCGCAAGGGAAGAACCACGCTGTCAGAAGTGGATAGGCAAGCGCCGGGATACGGCGCAGTTCAATTTTTTGTATGAAAAAAAGTCTTATCTTGTATTGTATCAACCTGTTACGCCATTGTCCAGATCCGTGGGGCACAGGGGGCGCGCCCTGCAGGATGGGCTTCCCGATTGACGGCGGGCGTCAGGCGGGGATGTGCGGCATACCCGTGCAACACGGGGAGCTTCCGGGCTGCTTCCGTCCTCTCCCGCGCCGGGATGTTCCTGCTGTGCTGCGAAATATGGCAGAGGTCAGTAATTCCGCCCTCTCCCGCGCCGGGATGTTCCGATGGCCTTGGCCCTATCGTGGCTGGCTGCCCCGCTTCCTTCCGCAACGGGACGTTCCCCGGCCCCTCCTTTCCCGGCGGCACGGATGGGGCATCCCGACCCAGAACCGCCGGGCCCGCTTCCGGTGGGAATTCCACATTTCCTCAGGGGAGGTTCAACAACTTATCCACAGGGGCTCTTTGCTTGTGTAACGTACTTTTTTCTGATATATTTTCTCTGTTGGAAACAAAGCGTTTTCGCCTCCGTTTTTCACCATCTTTTTCAGCCTGACTCAGGCTCTGGCCCCTGTGGAGCTTCGCAACGCCGTGTCCAAAGAAACGCTACGCAAACACCTCCTCACGTCTTCAGCCGAAGCGATCCCCCAAACGCGCCCGTCCCTGCTCTCCTGCTTCACCAACGCCGACTCCCCAAAGCCCCAGCTTCAGGATCGCCTTTCCGCCGCCGGCGAAGCATTGGAGGCGTGCTCGGAAACCGCGTTGCAGAGCTGGTTCGATCCCCTTGAAATCCTGCTGGATCAAGAATCGGGAACGCTGGCTGTCCGTTTCCCCCACGCCTTCTTCGGCATACGCTTCTCCAGCCTGTTCCAGAAACTGTTTGAAAAAAAGGCCAGGGAACTTTGGGGGAAAGGGCTTTCCATCACATACGGCGCCGGGAAGTTCGCTCCGGCCCCTCCCGTCCCCTTCATCCAGCCTGCCCCCGAAGGCCGGGGGGAGGCCCTCCATCCCGCCGTGGCCAACCCGATGCCTTTTGGGGAAGAGTGGACATTCGATACCTTTATCGGCAACGGAAAGCACAAATGGGCCTTGAGCCTTGCCCGCGACATCACCCGGCGCGCCGTCTACCGGGCCACGCACGGCCGCGCGCCTTCGCTCGACGATCTAGGCGAAGCACCGGGCCTGCTGGTGCTCTGCGGCCCTCACGGGACGGGCAAGACCCATCTGCTCCGGGCCATCGGCAACGAGCTTTTCCGCACGCTTGGGAACGATCTTTACTACGCCTCCCTGAGCGATCTGGAACTGCTGTTCGCCGGGCGTTCGGCCCTCGCCGCCCGTCAGGAGCTGCTGTCCAAAGAAGCCGTTCTTCTCGACGACTTCCAGCACCTGAGCCGGATTCCCGACAGGACGCCCGCCACGGCGTCCCGGTTCCGTGCCCAGCTTGTCGCCGAGCCGGAGACAGCCGGGCCGTCCGTGCGCGAGGAGCTTTGCCTCCTGCTGGATCGCTTCATGGATCAGGGCAAACCCGTCATCGTGGCGGGCGTGGGGCGCCCCAAGGAATGGAGCCTCGGCAAGGCGCTGCTTTCGCGCCTCGAAACCGGGCTTTGGGCGGAGCTTCCCGAGCCGGATCTTGACGTGCGCCTGCGCTACGCGCAGCAACAGGCCAAATTCCGCCGCCTGCCCCTGTCCAGGGAACACCTGCTGCTCATTGCGCAGCACTGCCCGGACGTCCGGCGGCTTTCCGGCGTCATCCTCCGGGTGGCGTCCCACCGCTCCCTCATTGGGCGCGATCTTTCCGAACAGGATCTGCTCAACATCGTACGGCAGGGAGGCGACGGTTCCGCGCTGACCCCCCAGCTCATCGTCAGCATCGTCGGCGAACACTGCGGCGTCCCGCCCAAGGAAATCCTCGGCGAAAAACGCCGCCCGGATCTCGTGCAGGCCCGCCAGCTCGCCATGTACCTGTGCCGCGAACTGCTTGGGCACTCCTACCCCGTCATCGGGCGCATGTTCGGCGGGAAGGATCACAGCACGGTGATGCATGGGGTGAAAAAAATCAAATTATTGCAGGAAAGTGATCGACTTACGCACAGCATGGTGACAGAGCTGACAAAAGCGTGCCTCGAACACCGCGGCTGAAGTTGCGAACACGGAAGCTGTTCCCGCCGTTCCTAACCGATCGAACGAACTGTAACTAAAAACAAGAGTAATTCCACCAAGTTAATCAGGATACGCACATTGCGCGTCTCTTAATAATCTACAACAAGGATCTTCTACATGCTTTTTACAGTAAAGAAAGAAAACATCATCGAAGGCCTTCAGAAGGCGGCGGGCATCATCCCCACGAGGGCGGGAGCGGCATATCTGCGTTCGCTCTGGATCAAGGCCGAAGGGGAAGTCCTGACCATCATGGCGACCGATGCGAACATTGAGTTCACCGGCACGTATCCCGCCGAAGTGAAGGAACCCGGGCTCGTCGGGGTGAACGGCCGGAACTTTGTGGATCTCATCCGCCGCCTTCCCGCCGGTGAACTGCGTATCCGCCTTGACGACGCCACGGGCACGGTAATCCTCGAACAGGGCCGCCGTACCTACAAGCTCCCCGCCAACGACCCCACATGGTTCCAGAGCCTTGCGCCGTTCTCCAGCGAAGGCGCCGTGGTGTGGTCCGGCGATTTCTTCCAGGAAATCATCGACCGCGTGTTTTTCTGCGTGAGCGACGACGAGGCTTCCGACGCCATCGCGTGCCTCTACTTCAAGCCCGTCGGCGAAGGCCACATCGAAGTGTGCGGGCTGAACGGCCATCAGTTCGCCCTGACCCGTTTCACCCACGACGATCTGGCCGCCCGCCTTCCCGAAGAGGGCGTGCTGATCCAGCGCAAGTATGTCGGCGAACTCCGCAAATGGCTCGACGGCGATGAAATCGAGGTCAACCTGACGGACAAGCGCCTTTTCGTGCGTTCGGGCGACGGGCATGAGACCCTCAGCCTTCCCCGCGCCGGATACGCCTACCCTGACTATTCGCCGTTCATGACCCGCCTGGCGGCCCCTGACGTGTCCCTGCTCAAGCTGAACCGGAAGGACTGCCTCGATGCGCTCGATCGTATCAGCATCTTCAACACGGAGAGCGATCGGTGTACGTATTTTGAACTGTCCGGTTCCGAGGTTATGCTTTCCGCGCAGGGGCAGGATACCGGGTCGGCCAACGAGTCCCTTGAAGTTTCCTACAACGGCTCCATCGGGCGCATCGCGTTCCCGACCAAGAACCTGATGGAAATCCTTACCCATTACCAGTCCGGCGAGCTTACCCTGACCCTTACCGGGGCCGAGGGGCCCTGCGGCATCAACGGCACGGAAGATCCCGATTACACCGTACTGATCATGCCCATGAAAATCGCCGAAGAAAGTTATTACGAAGAAAACTAGGTGCTCTGCTGGAGGGGCGCTTCCATCACGAAGCGCCCCTCAGCCCCCTTTCCTGAACGCTTGGAATAGGGGGATGGTTCTCTCATTCCGTCTATGGTATTGTTTCTTTCTAGTCACAACCTTTGTCCCCGTTTTGGAGCGTTCGGCTTTGAAGGGGGGCATCTTCAGGAGCCGCCTCATGCCGCGTGCCTGGGAATGTATGCGGCATGAGGCGGCCTTTGAAGGGCCCGGGGGCTTTTCCCGGGTAAAGGCCGGAGGGCGCGGCCTCATGGAAGGCCGCGTTTGCGGATCGTCTGCGGCGGCCCTTTGCCGCCGGAGGCGCCACAACCAACATATGGATTCACGAGCCTATGACAGCCAACGCGAACGCTTATACAGCTGATTCAATCACTATTCTTGAGGGCCTCCAGGCCGTGCGGAAACGCCCGGCCATGTACATCGGCAGCACGGATTACCGTGGTTTGCACCACCTCGTGTACGAAGTGGTGGACAACTCCATCGACGAAGCGATGGCGGGCTACTGCACGCGCATTGAAGTTGTGCTTCACATGGACAACAGCGTCACGGTTCGTGACAACGGGCGCGGCATCCCCGTGGACATCCACCCCAAGGAAAAGGTTCCTGCCGTTCAGGTGGTCATGACCAAGCTCCATGCGGGCGGCAAGTTCGACAACGCCGCCTACAAGGTGTCCGGCGGTCTGCACGGCGTGGGCGTCTCCTGCGTCAACGCGCTTTCCGAGCGCCTTGAGGTGACCGTGCGCCGGGACGGGAAGCGCTGGAAGCAGGTGTACAGCCGGGGCGTGCCGCAGGAGGAGCTTCAGTACATCGGCGAGTCCGACAGCCACGGTACGACCGTCCGCTTCAAGCCCGACGAAACCATCTTCGAGACCACGGAGTTCTCCTACGACACCCTCAAGAAGCGTTTTGAGGAGCTGGCCTATCTGAACAAGGGGCTTCAGATCGAGTGCCGCGACGAGCGCACCAGCGAAGTCCATCTGTTCCATGCGGAGGGCGGCATCCACCAGTTCGTGAAGGATCTGAACTCCGGCGAAGTGGGCATTCACGCCATCGTCGATGGGGAAGGCGTGGCCGACGGCGTTTCCGTGGAGTTCGCCATCCAGTACAACGCGGGCTACAAGGAAAATATGTACACCTTTGCGAACAACATTCGCACGAAGGAAGGCGGTACGCACCTTGCCGGGTTCAAGACCGCGCTGACCCGCGCCATCAACAACTACGTCAAGGGCCAGCCCGATCTGGTTAAGAAGATGAAGGGGCAGACCCTTTCCGGCGACGACGTCCGCGAAGGGCTGACCGCCGTGCTCAGCGTGAAGCTCCCGCAGCCGCAGTTTGAAGGCCAGACCAAGACCAAGCTCGGCAACAGCGAGGTTGCGGGCATCGTGAGCGGCGTGGTGTACGGCAGGCTCGACACCTATTTTCAGGAGAACCCCAAAGAAGCCCGGCTGATCATCGACAAGGCCGTGGACGCCTCCCGCGCCCGCGATGCGGCCCGCCGTGCCAAGGAGCTTGTCCGCCGCAAGGGTGCCTTGTCGGACAACGCGCTGCCCGGCAAGCTGGCCGACTGCCAGAGCAAGGACCCTGCGGATTCCGAACTGTTCATCGTGGAAGGCGACTCCGCAGGCGGTTCGGCCAAGCAGGGCCGCAACCCGAACACGCAGGCCATCCTGCCCCTGCGCGGCAAGATCCTGAATACGGAACGCACCCGCTTCGACAAGATGCTCGCCAACAAGGAAGTCAAGGCGCTCATCACCGCGATGGGCGCGGGCATCGGCGAGGAGGATACCGATTACGACAAGCTGCGCTATCACAAGATCGTCATCATGACCGACGCCGATGTGGACGGCGCGCACATCCGTACGCTCCTCCTGACCTTCTTCTTCCGCAACTACGCGGGGCTCATCGACCGCGGCTACCTGTACATCGCGCAGCCGCCGCTGTACCGGGCCCACAACAGCAAGATGGAGAAGTTCATCAAGGACGACTACGAGCTGAACGCCTTCCTGATGCAGCGCGTGAGCGACGACATGGAAGTGGAGGCCCCCAACGGCACGATCTTCCGTGGGGAAGAGATCAAGGCCCTCATGGGGCAGATCGAAAACATTTCCCACCGTGTGCGCGACGCGGAGCTGGCGGGCATCGGCCGGGAGCTTTTCCTTGCCCTTGTGGATGTGGAGGATCGCGTCACCCCGGACTGCCTCACGTCAGGGACGCGCTGTTACGACTTCCTCAAGGAGCGTGGCTACGAACTGACGACGGAGACGGAACCGCACGAGGACGGCGACCGCGTCTTCGCGCTCATTGAGAACGCCAATGGTCACCGCACGCGGGTATCCGTCGAGTTCTTCATTTCCAAGATGTACCTCAACTCATGGGAAGCCCTCGACGCCATCCGGCAGAAGTGCGGCGGCCTCAGCTTCACGCTTCGCAATAAGGAGCAGGAGTACGCGGCGGCCGACATTTTCGAGCTGCACGCCATGACGCTTGAGGAAGCACGGAAGGGGATCAACATCCAGCGTTACAAGGGCCTCGGTGAAATGAACCCCGAACAGCTCTGGGTAACGACCATGAACCCTGAGAACCGCACCTTGCTGCGCGTGACCGTCGAGGACGCCGAAGCCGCCAGCGACACGTTCGAGCAGCTCATGGGCGATCGCGTGGAGCCGCGCCGCGAGTTCATCGAGCGCAACGCCCTCACCGTGCGGGATTTGGATATTTAGTGAAACTGGGGGAGGAGGGAGGGAACCCTTCTGAAGAAGGGCTTCCCTCCCTCCTCCCCCAGGCCCCCTCCTCTCTCCCTCCTAAGACTTTTGTTTTTTGGGGAGCGGGCAGGGCGGCGATAGGGGATGGTTTCATCCCTCGTGCATATTTGACAAGCAGGTACTTGGGTGGCGGAACGATGCCGGAAACGGCCTGTTCCGACGCGTCCGGGGCGGCGGACGGAACGGCGTAGCCGTTGCGCCCGCCGCCTTGGGGGGGTCCGGGGGGAATCATTCCCCCCGGCCGCCGGAGGCGCTGCCTTCGAGGATACTATGTCTCAGAATGTGAATATTGAACATGAAATGCGCAAATCGTACTTGGAGTACTCGCTCAGCGTCATCATCGGGCGGGCCATCCCGGATGTCCGCGACGGCCTGAAACCGGTACACCGGCGCATCCTGTTCGCGCAGCAGGAGCTGGCGAACAGCTACAACCGTCCTCCGAAGAAGTGCGCGCGCATCGTCGGCGACGTCATCGGTAAGTACCACCCGCACGGCGACTCCGCCGTGTACAACGCCCTTGTCCGTCTGGCGCAGGATTTCTCCATGCGCGATCCGCTGGAAGACGGGCAGGGCAACTTCGGCTCCATCGACGGCGACGCCGCCGCCGCCATGCGTTACACCGAAGTCCGCATGTCCCGCTTGGCGAGCGAATTCCTCAACGACATCGACAAGGAAACCGTCGATTTCCGGCCCAACTACGACAACACGCTGGCCGAGCCCGTGGTGCTGCCCACGAAGGTCCCCAACTTGTTGCTGAACGGTTCGTCAGGCATCGCCGTCGGCATGGCGACGAATATCCCGCCGCATAATTTGAGCGAGCTGTCGGACGCCCTGCTCATGCTCATCGACGACCCGGAAAGTTCCGTCGAGGATCTGATGGATGCCGTGCAGGGGCCGGACTTCCCCACGGGCGGCTACGTCTACGCGGGCCAAGGGCTGTACGACGCCTATACCACCGGGCGCGGAACCGTAAAGGTACGCGGCAAGGTTGAGATCGAGGAGCGCAAGAAGGGCTTCCAGTCCCTGATCATCCGGGAGATCCCGTTTGGTCTGAACAAGTCGAGCCTTGTGGAAAAGATCGCGGCGCTGATCAACGACCGCAAGATCGACGGCGTGTCCGACCTGCGCGACGAGTCCGACCGCCGGGGCATCCGCGTGGTCATCGAGCTGAAGCGCGGCACCATGCCTGAGATCGTCATCAACTCGCTGTACAAGTATACGCCGCTGGAAACCTCGTTCGGCATCAATATGCTGGCGGTGGTGGACAACCGGCCCGTGCTGCTGAACCTCAAGACCGCGTTGGCCTACTTCCTCGATCATCGCCGTGAGGTGGTGGTTCGGCGCACCAAGTTTGAACTGCGCAAGGCCGAAGCCCGTGCCCATATCTTGGAGGGCCTCCTCAAGGCGCTCGATCATATTGATGAGGTTGTGTCCCTGATCCGCTCTTCGGCGACGCCGCCGGAGGCCAAGGAACGCCTCATGCAGCGCTTTGGGCTGTCCGAAGTGCAGGCGCAGGCCATCCTTGACATGCGGCTGCAACGCCTGACCGGGCTTGAGCGCGGCAAGATTGAAGAGGAACAGAGGGAGCTGCTCTCGAAAATCGCGTGGTATCAGTCCATCCTCGGCGACGCCTCCGTGCTCTGGGGCGTCATCCGCGATGAAGTGGAATACATCAAGCAGACGTATTCCACGCCCCGCCGTACGGAAGTCATCCGCGAGGCGCTTTCAAACATCGACATTGAGGATCTGCTGCCCGACGACGACGTGGTCATTACCCTGTCGCGCCGCGGCTACATCAAGCGCACGAGCCTCGGCATCTACCAGCAGCAGCGTCGTGGCGGCAAGGGCGTTGCCGGGGTGCATACCGGCGAAGACGATTTCGTGCAGGAGTTCATCACCACGACGAACCACCAGTTCTTGTTGATGTTCACCAACAAGGGCCGCATGCACCAGCTCAAGGTTCATCAGGTGCCGGAAGGCAGCCGGACGGCCAAGGGCGTGCATATCGCCAACCTCGTGCCTATGGAAAAGGACGAGTGGGTCAACACCATCCTGACCGTGCGTGAGTTCGCCGAGGACAAGTCGTTCCTCTTCGCCACCCGCCGGGGCATGGTGAAGCGTTCCAGCGCCGCGCTCTACGCCCGGAGCCGCAAGGGTGGGCTTATCGCCGTTGGCCTGCGTGAGGACGACGAGCTCATCATGGTGCGCGAGATCACGGACGACGATTTCGTGGTGCTGGCGACCGCCGACGGCATCGCCATCCGGTTCAGTTGCCGCGACGTCCGCAACATGGGGCGCGGGGCCAGCGGCGTAAAGGGCATTGCCCTGCGCCACGGCGATACGGTGGTGGCTTGCCTTGTGCTCAAGGAAGACAGCCCGGCGATCATGACCATCTCCGCGCTCGGCTTCGGCAAGCGTACCAATGTGGATCTCTACCGTGTGCAGAGCCGGGGCGGGAAGGGTATCATCAACTTCAAGGTCACGCCGAAGACGGGCCCGGTCATCGGCGCCAAGTCGGTGCTTGACGACGAGGCGCTTGTGCTGCTGACTTCCACCAATAAGATCATCCGCATGGGCGTGGATGAAATCCGTTCCGTAGGCCGCGCCACCATCGGCGTGCGTCTGGTGAAGCTGGATGACGGCGCGCGCGTGGTCGGCTTCGACACGGTCAACTCCGACGCGGATGCGGGAAGCGAAGAAGCCTTGTAAAAAAAGGCCTGACGGTATAGAAACAGCCTAAAAAGAGGGCCCCTTGTTTCGGTTATCCCGAAAAAAGGGGCTCTCTTGCTGTGAAGTTGCAGGATGTTGCGGTCATGCGGGGTAGGCTTGCATGGCCCTCGTCCGCCGTTGTGTTTTCACTGTATAAAACAAGAGGAGATTGGCGCATGAAGTATTTGGGCGTTGTAGGGGCATTGCTCGGCCTGTCGTTGTTGGGTGTTCCCGCGCTGGCTGACGAAACGAAACAGCCGGCCCCGCGAGTCGGGCAGGTCGTCATTGAGAGCATGGGGCCCGCGTCCGGTACAATCCCTAAGGGCAAGCTGGCAACTATCGTCAACTACATCCACGCCGACAAGCATACATGGTATAAGAATGGCTCGCGGCATTCGGCCAAGCATCCCAACAGCAAAGGGACGCAGCGGAACCTGCATGACCGGTTCGTCCTCAAGATGCGCTACGGGCTCGGCGACGGTTACGACGTGCGTTTCGCCATGCCCATTGTCATGAACAATTTCCGTGCCCACAGCACCCTCACGCCCAACAGCGTCAGCAGCAAGAACGGCATTGGCGACACCACGTTTGTCCTGCACAAGCAGTTTTTGAGCCAGCGGGAAGGTTTTCCCGTCGATGTGGCGTGGGATCTCGGCGTCTGGACGCCCACGGGCAGCACGTCCGACGACGGCGTGGGCACAGGCGCTTGGGGCGCGATGGCGGGCCTTGGCGTGGGGCACGCCTTTGACGGCGGGCGGCAGTTCGTCGAAGGCGAGGTTATGTATTTATATCGCGGGGTAGGGCACACGTCCCGCGTAGACGTCAGCGACGTATTCCGCCTGAACGGGCGTTACGTCTATGCGCTCTCCCAACACTGGGACATGGGCGTTGAGACGCAGTTTGAATACAACACGGATTCGCGGCGCTACGGGCGTTCCAACAATGACGCCAGCACGACATGGTTTGCCGGGCCGTCCGTGACCTTGAAGCTGCCCGAATACAACGCTTCGCTCGGCGTGAGCGCCCAGTTCAGCCTCTATCAGAATTATGATGCCGTGGCCCGCATCGAGAAAGTCGATTACCCCACCGCCGCCTCCCTCGGCGAGCGCTGGAAGCTTGAAGCGAAGCTGGCGATAGTGTTTTAGCATAGTTGAGTGGGGGAGAGGCATTGGAGAGGGGAAGGGGGAACTTTCTGAAGAAAGTTCCCCCTTCCCCTCCCCAAACCCCATCCC
>URTO01000027.1 GCA_900550745.1 uncultured Desulfovibrio sp.
ATGGCTAAGGCATTTTGCTGGTTATTCCTTTGAAACTTCAAGGAAAAAAGCATCAACCATTTTCTAGGACACAGCCTTTTTCCGCTTACGGCTCCATGATTGGGAAATTTTACTGGTTATTTCTTTGGCATTTCACGAAATAAAGCCCCAACCGTTTTCTATGGCAAAGCCTTTTCTTTTGGCTGTGCCGCGGCAACCGGTTGGCATTTCATCCCTTGAAAGCCCCACGGATAACCGACGAAAGGCCAGCCATGGAATTTACTGAAAGCCATGAATACTGCATATTCGCCGTGTGCGATCAATATATCGCCATATTCCCTGACAAAACCTTTCCTTTCCGCAACGGAACCTTCCGCCGTTTTCCCGTGAGCCAAACGCCTTGGGGATAGGCGGGGAAACGCGGGGCGGAAGCCTTTTCCGGGAAGGTTCCCCATTTTCCACCCAAGGACCTACCGCCAAGCGTATCGGCGCTCCAGCCAGCGGGCGGGCAAGGCCACGCAAAGCGTAAGCGCGAGGTACAGCGCCGCGACGATCAGCCATATCTCAAACGCAAGGAACGTGTCCGCGATCAACACCTGCGCCTGCATGGTGAGATCCGCCACGGCGATGGCGCTGACGAGCGAGGTGTCCTTGATGAGCGAAACAAGCTGGCTGGTCAGCGGCGGCAACATCCGGCGCACGGCCTGCGGCAGGATAACAAGCCGGAGCGTGTTCCATATGCCGAGGCCGAGGCTGATGCCCGCCTCCCACTGCGCCCGGGGCACGGAGAGCAGGCCCGCCCGGAACAGTTCCGCCATGTACGCCCCCTCAAACAGGCCGAGGGCCAGCACAGCCGCGCCGAAAGGCCCGACGCCTATGACGGGGGCGAACAAAAAATAGACAAAAAACAGTTGGAGGAGCAGCGGGGTATTCCGCAAACACCCCACATAGGCATGCGCCATGCCCCGCGCCACAGGCCACGGGGACAGCCGCAGCAACGCCGCGCCGAGCCCGGCGGCAACGGCAAGGGCAAGCCCGGAAAGCGCGATGCGCACGGTCATGCCGAGCCCGTCGAGCAATGGGCCGGGAGTGAAATGCCCGTCCGTCCAGCGCCCCAGATACCGCCAGACGCGATACCATTGCCAATCGTAGGAGATGCCGTCAGCTCCGGCAAGCACCGCGCGGAACAGCCAGACGCCGATCAAAAGGAAGCCCACACCTACGGCATGGCGCCCCATCCAGCGCAGCAGCCGGGCCGCGGGATGAAGCCGTACGCCGCAAGCCCGTTCGTTCATAGGGCCTGCCCGTGCCCGGCAATGGCGTCGAAAACGGCATCCGCCGTCTCGGAAACGCTGAGGTTCCCCGCCGCGACGCGGCAGGTGGCCCACCGGCGATACAGCGCCTCGCGCTCATGGAAAAGATCTTCCACGGTCTGCCCCGGCGCAATGGCAAGCCCGCGATCCGGCTTGCGGGCAATACGCTCCAAAATGATGGGGAGCGGGACATCGAGGAAGACCACCGGGCCGAGGGAAGCCAGATACCGCATGGCTTCAGGCCGATAGACCACGCTGCCGCCCGTGGCGAGCACGGCGCGCTGCATGCGGAGGGACAGGATGACCTTGGCCTCCACGTCGAGGAAGCTTTCCTTGTCCAAGGCGTCCGTCACGTCCTGAAGGCGCGCGCCATAGGTGGATTCAATCAGATAGTCGGTATCCACATAGGCCCAGCCGAGGCGTTCGGCCACGGCGCGGGCGCCGGTGCTTTTTCCAGCCCCGGCCATGCCGATAAGGGTCACGCACTTGTCCTCGGTCAGGCCGGGAACCTTTATTGAAGAAATCGTATTCATCACTCTCCCCCGTCGCGCGGGAATGCTTCGCCAAGCGCATACAATGCCGCGCGCCGGGCGTGGATTTCCGCCGTATCGAACAGCCGTGCGGACGTGTCCCCCGGACGCACCAGCAAGCCTATTTCCGTACAGCCGAGGATGACGCCCTGCGCGCCCCTATCCGTCAGGCCGCCGACGATCGCCGCGAATGCCCGCCGGGAGGCCTCGGAAACCGTCCCAAGGCACAGCTCATCGAAGATGGCGCGGTTGACCAGCGCCCGTTCATCCTCTCCGGGGATCAATACGGCGATGCCCCGTTCCACGAGCCTGCGCGTATAAAAATCCTGTTCCATCGTGCAGCGCGTGCCGAGCAGCCCGACCGCGGACACCCCGGCGGCCTCCAGCTCGTCGGCGGTCAGTTCCGCAATGTGCAGCAACGGCAGGGACGTCGCCGCCTGCACCGCGTCCGCCACCTTGTGCATAGTGTTCGTGCAGATGAGCACGCAGTCGGCCCCGGCGCGCTCAAGGCCGCGCGCGGCCTCCGCCAGCAACCCGCCGCCGCGTTCCCAGTCCCCCGCCCGCAGGCAACCTTCAACCTCGTGGAAATCCACACTGTACAGGACGCACTTGGCGGAATGGAACCCGCCGAGCCGCTCCCGCACCAGCCGATTGATGATCCGGTAGTATGTAGCCGTGCTTTCCCAGCTCATGCCGCCGATAAGGCCGATGGTCTTCATCGGCATGGCTCCCCGTGCGGACGCCAGCGCCGCCTGTTCCTCAAATCAGACATCACGCCGCCCCCTCAAACGGGGCGCCCGCTGCGCCCGCGCATGGCCTCAGGGAAGTATTCCGCCGCCATTTCACGGAGCTTGTATTTCTGGATCTTGCCGCTGGCGGTCAGGGGGAAACCTTCCACCACAGCCACATAGCGCGGGATCTTATACCACGCGATCTTGCCTCTGCAATAGTCGCGCACATCTTCGGGGGCGACATTCGCGCCCTCCTTGGGGATGAGGAACGCGCCCACCTCTTCTCCGTAGCGGCGGCTCGGCACGGCTACGACCTGCACGTCGGCCACGCCGTCCATCTTGAGGAGGAATTCCTCCACCTCGCGGGGATATACGTTTTCGCCGCCCCGGATGATCATGTCCTTGATGCGCCCGCTGATGCTGACATACCCGTCATCGTCCATGACGCCGAGGTCGCCGGAATGCAGCCAGCCCTCCCCGTCGATGGCCTCGGCCGTATCCTTGGGCATATTATAGTAGCCCTGCATCACGTTGTAGCCGCGGCAGCATACCTCGCCCACGGCATTGCGGGGGACTTCCTCGTTGGTTTCGGGATCCCGGATGGTGACCTCAATACCGGGCATGCTCCGCCCCACGGTCTTGACCCGGCGCTCCACGGTATCGTCGGTGCGGGTCTGGGTCATGACCGGAGAACCTTCGGTCAGGCCGTAACAGATGGTGATTTCGCTCATGCACATCTGCTCCATGACCCGGCGCATGAGCGGCTCAGGGCACACGGAACCCGCCATGATCCCCGTGCGCAGCGAGGAAAAGTCGAAACGCGGGAAGGCGCGGTGATCCAGAATGGCCTGGAACATGGTCGGCACGCCGTACAGGGCGGTACACTTCTCCTGCACCACGGCGGTCATCACCTGCACGGGTGAGAAGGCGTCAAGCAGCACCATGGTGGCCCCGTGGTTCACGCAGGCCATGACCCCAAGGACACAGCCGAAGCAGTGGAACAGGGGCACGGGCAGGCATACCCGGTCGCGCGAGGAAAATTTCTGATGGTAGCCGATCCAGTAGCCGTTGTTGACGATGTTCACGTGCGTCAGCATCACGCCCTTGGGGAAACCCGTCGTCCCGGACGTGTACTGCATGTTCACCACGTCATAGGGCGAAATGGACGCCTTGCGGCTTTCGTATGCCTCATCCGAGACATCCCCGGCGCGGGAAAAGACTTCCGGCAGGGAATACATGCCCCGGTGCCTGTCCGTGCCAAGGAAAAACACGCGCTTCAGGTGCGGGAGATCCTCGACCTCAAGCATTCCGCGCCGCTGCCTGCGCAGTTCTGGGAGCACCTTATATGTGGAAGCGATGAAATCGTGGTCGCGAACGCTGTCGATGATGAAAAGGTTTTCGCATTCCGACTGCTGCAGCAGGTAACGCAGTTCCGTTTCGCGGTAATTGGTGTTTACCGTAACCAGAATGGCCCCGATGCGGGCCGTGGCGAACATGAGGGTCACCCAATGCGGCACGTTGGTCGCCCATACGGCAACCTTCTCGCCCTTCCGCACGCCGATGGCCATCAGGCCTCTGGCCATATCGTCCACACACGCCGAAAACTCCGACCACGTCTGCCGCAGCTCGCGGTCCGCGTGGATCACGGCGTCGGTATCGGGAAAACGGGCCGCCGTATTCTCCAGAAGCTGGCCCAGCGTCAGCTCCTGCACTGCAAAATCGTTCATGTGAGGACTCCCAAAAAACAAATTGGAAAAACATAAGGTGGAAGCGGAGATCATACCAAACGAGGCACCCGCCCCGCAAGGGCTCCGTCATGAGAGCTTTGGGGGTTGCCGCGCTTCCCACGGACGGCTATGGTGGCCGGAAGACGCTTATGGGCGGCGTATCCGCGGCTTTCCCCCGCTTTTCCGGCGGCAGACAGCAAATCGGGCACAACGCCTCTTTTTTCGGACACAACGGGAGCGCAACATGAGACGACACGGCTATATCATCGGCGGACAAGTCCAAGGGGTTGGTTTCCGGCCTTTCGTATACCGTGCCGCAACCCGGCACGGGCTCACCGGGCATGTGGGCAACACGTCGGACGGCGTCCGGGTGGAGGTGCAGGGAAGCGATGGGGCTTTGGCCGCCTTTGCCCACGCGCTCGAACACGGCCTGCCGCCGCTTGCGCGGATCACGTCCCTGCGCCGCGAGGAGCTGCCGCTTGCGGACGGCGAAACGGCCTTCGCCATCGCACACAGCGAAGGGCGCCACGGCCACGCCGTCTTGGTCAGCCCGGATGTGGCGACCTGCGGCAACTGCCTCGCGGACATGCGCGATCCGGCGAACCGGCGTTACCGCTACCCGTTCACGAACTGCACGGACTGCGGCCCCCGCTACACCATCACCCGTTCCATACCTTATGATCGGGCCACCACGTCCATGAGCTGTTTCCCCCTGTGCCCGGACTGCGCCGCCGAATACAACGATCCCCTCGACCGCCGCTTCCACGCCCAGCCCAACGCCTGCCCCGCCTGCGGGCCGAAGGTCTGGCTGGCCGCCGCCCCCGAAGGCGATCCCCGCATCCCCGGCCCGGAGCTTGCCGAAGGGCAACACGCCATCGAGCGGACAGCCGCCGCCCTGCGTGCCGGAAACATCGTTGCGGTCAAGGGCCTCGGAGGTTTTCATCTGGTCTGCGACGCAGC
This sequence comes from uncultured Desulfovibrio sp., assembly GCA_900550745.1. GTDB lineage: Bacteria > Desulfobacterota > Desulfovibrionia > Desulfovibrionales > Desulfovibrionaceae > Bilophila. The sequence continues at coordinate 5,241 of URTO01000027.1, forward strand.
CAGCGCCGAAGCCGTCGCCCTGCTGCGCGAACGCAAGCGCCGCCCGCACAAATCGCTGGCGATCATGGTGCCGGATCTTGAAACGGCCCGGCGCGTCGCCCATGTTTCCGATGCGGAAGCCGCCGCCCTGACCTCGTCCGAACGCCCCATCGTCGTGCTCGCCTCGCGCGGCGTCCTGCCGCCCGCCATTGCGCCGGACGTGGACAGCATCGGCGTCATGCTGCCCTATACCCCGCTGCACCACCTGCTCCTCGAAGCATTCGCCGCGCTCTCTCCGCTCCCGGCGCTCGTCATGACCTCCGGCAACGCGGGCGGCGAACCCATCTCGCTCGGCAACCGCGAGGCGCTGGCCCGTTTGCGGCACATCGCCGACCTTTTCCTGCTCCATAACCGGGACATCCTGATCCGTGCCGACGACTCCGTGGTACGGGTGGAACCATTGCCGGAAGCCGGCTTTTCCACAGGCAACAATCCACAATATTATCCACAAAAAAACGGCATCCCCTCCGCCTGTTCCCCCTCCCTCCCAGGCGGGACTCCTGCGGGGCTCCCCTCCACTTCAGCCGAAAACGTTGAAGGGGAAGCCGGGAACGTTTCTTCGGGAAGCCTCCTCCGGGAAGCCCCCCCGCTCCACTTCTTCCGAAGGGCAAGGGGGTTCGTGCCGAGGCCGTTGGAACTCCCCCGCGACGCGGGCCGCTGCGTATTGGCCACAGGCGCGGAACTCAAGAACACGCTCTGCCTCACGCGCGGCAAGGATGCTTTCCTCAGCCAGCATGTGGGCGACCTGAAAAACCTTGAGACGTTCGCGTTTTTCCAAGATATGGCGGAACACCTCGGCGGGCTGCTGGAAGTCAAGCCTGAGGCGGTCGTCTGCGATCTGCACCCCGACTACCTTTCCACGAGCTATGCGCTGGATTCCGGCCTGCCCGTCCTGCGCCTGCAACACCACTTTGCCCATGTGTACGGCGTATTGGCGGAAAACGGGCATGACGCCCCCGCGCTCGGCTTGGCTCTGGACGGCACCGGATACGGCACGGACGGAACCATATGGGGCGGGGAGCTCCTTTTCGTCGATCCGAAAGCCGCCGGCGAAGAACGCTATGGCGGACGCATCGGACGCCTTGCGCCGTTCCCGCTGCCCGGAGGCGAGGCCGCCATCAGGGAACCGTGGCGCATTGCAAGCGGCTTCGTGGGGCTCCCTGAGGCCGAAGGGCTGCGCGGACGGTTTGCGGAGGACATGCACGCACTCTTGAGGGTGGACGGAAAACGCGCCGTACACGACGCCATTTTGGAGATGGTACGCCGCGAGGCCACGCCCATGACCTCAAGCTGCGGCCGCCTGTTCGACGCCGTTTCCGCACTGCTCGGTTTGTGCCCGTCCGTCACCTACGAAGGGCAGGCCGCCATCCGCTTGGAAGCGCAACAAGACCTATCGGTAACAACATCCGCCCCCTTCCCCATCAGGGAACGGGGCGGCCTGCTGGAACTTGACACGGCAGCCTTTTTTCTGCACCTGCTGGAACTGCGGCGGGCAGGCGTCCCTGTCCCCGATCTGGCCCGCCGGTTCCACCTTGGCCTGACGGAAGGGCTTGCCGAACTGGCGCTTTCCGGGGCGCGGCGCTGCGGCGTCCGTACCGTGGCCCTGTCCGGCGGCGTCTTCCACAACCGGACTATCGCCCTGCTGCTGCCGGAAGCGCTGGCGCGGCGCGGGCTCGTTCCGCTCACGCATCACGCACTGCCGCCCGGAGACGGCGGGCTGTCCTATGGTCAGGCTGCGTGGGCGTCCCACGTTCTCCGCTGATTCAACCTCTGCCCAATAGGAGTCGCATCATGGTTCGTCACATCGTCTGGTGGACGCTGAAACCCGAAGCCGAAGGCCGCACCGCCGCCGAAAACGCCAAGCTCATCAAGCAGCGCCTTGAAGCCCTTATGGGACAGATTCCGTCCCTCAAGTCCCTTGAAGTGTCCTATGAGTTCCTCCCCACCTGCACCATGCCGGTCAACGTGATCCTGATGACCACGCATGACGACGCCGAAGGGCTCAAGGCCTACGCCGAACACCCCGCGCATGTCGCCGTCGGCAAAGAACTCATCAAGCTCGTGACCGAGTCCCGCCAGGCCATCGACTATCTTTTCTAAACGGCACAAGGAGGGGAAGGGGCCTTCCGGCAAAACGCCCTGTCCTTCCCCTCTCCCCAAGCCTCTTCTCTAGGCCGCAACCGCCCCTCCTTTCCCATCGCATACCGCGTATGGCCCCATTTGAAAGGCTGCACCATAGGAAATGGCCAATGCTTTCCTGAAGTTCCAAGGGGATGACCGGCAAGCTGCCCCAGCTCTGGCCCCCCCAACGGAAAAACGGGGAAAAGGGCCGTATGTTCACCAACTGTGGAGAGGAAACAACCATATCCTATGCCAGAGCCATTTGGAAAAACAGCGCCGATCGGTGAGTTCCCGTCACTGCACGCGGAAGCGCGGCGGGCCTTTCCCGCGGGCTTGGAACAGCCTGAGGGCAGTTTCCGGTTCAGCGTCGATGCGCTGCTGCTCGCGGCCTTTGCAGTGAGCCGTACAAACGATGTTACCATACGGTTTATAGATTTTGGAACAGGATGCGGCGTTGTTGGCCTTGCCTACTTGTTACTTCAAAGAAACAAATGCCGTGGCTTCGGTATGGACTGCAATCCCGAACTGATTGCCGCCGCCCGAAACAATACTGCCAAGCTCGGCTTTTCGGATCGGTTTGCCCTGCATACCGGGGAGCTTGCCGACACGCATTTTTTAGAAAAACTCCGTGTGGAAACCTCCCCGATCCAACTGGTCATGGCGAACCCGCCGTGGCGTCTCATCGGTTCAGGTCGCCTGCCTGCAACACAGGCCCGCCGAAGGGCCCTGTTCGGCGATAAGGGGACGTTTCCGCTGTTCGCGTCCGCAGCCTCGTCATTGCTCGAAGCGGATGGGCGTTTCGTCTGCATCATAAGCCCAGACAGGCTTCAGGATATGCTGGCGGCGCTGGATGGGGCGGGGCTGGCTCCCTGTTTGTTACAATTTATTCACAAACAAAAAACGTCCCCAGCCACGTTCGTGCTCATAGAAGCCCGTAAGGGCCCATACGCCAAACCGTCCGCCGCCGAGCCCATCGCCCTGTACGGCCCGGAAGGTTTTTCCACGCCGGAATCACTGGCATTCTGCCCCTTTTTGCGTTAGTCTTGAGGAATGAAATACTTTCGCGCAGATCTGCATGTCCATTCGCGCTTTTCCCGCGCCACCAGCGGCAGGCTCAATATCCGCAATCTTGCGGCATGGAGCATGATCAAAGGGCTCTCCGTCATGTCCACGGGCGACTTCACCCATCCGGCATGGAGGGACGAGCTGCGGCGTGACCTCGTCTATGACGACAACAGCGGCCTCTACCGCGTCCGCGAAAAGACGCCGCTGGAAACGGAAATCCCCGGCTTTTCCCGCCCGGACGGCGTCAGCGAGCCGCAATTCCTCATCCAAGCGGAAATCAGCTCCATCTACAAGAAAGGCGGTTCCGTACGCAAAGTACACAACGTCGTGATCATGCCCAGCCTGGAGAGTGCGGACAAGCTGTCCAACAAGCTCGCCGCCATCGGAAACATCACTTCCGACGGGCGTCCGATCCTTGGCCTCGATTGCGAGCATCTCCTTGAAATGGTGCTTGAGGCCGACGAGCGCGGCGTGCTCATTCCCGCGCACATCTGGACGCCGTGGTTTTCGCTGTTTGGCTCCAAATCCGGCTTTGACGCGCTGGAAGACTGCTTCGGATCGCTCTCCCCACATATTTTCGCCTTGGAAACCGGCCTTTCCTCCGATCCTGACATGAACCGGCTCTGGTCTGCGCTCGACCGTTATGTGCTCGTGTCCAACTCCGACGCGCATTCCGGGGAAAACCTCGGCCGCGAAGCCAATCTCTTTGAAGGCACGCCTTCCTATGACGGCATATTCGACGCGCTGCGCCGGGCCGCACGGGGCGAGGAAGGCTCAGGCTGCACCTACCGGGGGACGGTGGAATTCTTCCCTGAGGAAGGAAAGTACCACCTCGACGGGCACCGCGCCTGCAATGTTGTCCTTGAGCCGGAAGAATCCATGAAAATCGGCAACATCTGCCCGGTATGCGGCAAGCCGCTCACGGTCGGCGTGCTCCACCGGGTCATGGCGCTGGCCGACCGCAAGGCCCCGGTCATGCCCAAGCACGATCCGGGGTTCGTCTCGCTGTTCCCGCTCCCGGAAATGCTCGGCGAACTGCTTTCCGTCGGCCCCAAGAGCCGTAAAGTGCAGGAAAGGCAGTCCGAGCTGGTTCGTTTGTTCGGTTCGGAAATGGACATCCTGCACACGGTGCCCGAATCGGATTTGCGGCAGCACTGGGACGCCCTCGGTGAGGCCGTGGCCCGTATGCGCCGGGGCGACGTCATCAAGGAGGCGGGCTTTGACGGCGAATACGGGGTCGTCAAAGTATTCTCGGAAGAAGAGCGCAAACAATTTGTGACGGGAAGGTATCGTTCTTCCTCTTTGCTGGATGCGCTGCCCGAAGCCAAAAAGCCGGGCAGGAAGCCCAAAGCCGCGCCCTCCAAGGAACCAGCGCCGAAACAGGCGTCCCTGTTCGCGGCAATGACGCCCCCGTCGCCCCAAACGCCGCCCGATCCGAAGGCGTTCCCCTATTCCGAAGCGCAGCGGAAAGCCATCCAAGCCGGGCCAAACCCCGTGCTGGTGCTTGCTGGCCCCGGCTCCGGCAAAACCCGTACCCTCGTGGGCCGTGTCCAGCGCCTTCTCAAAGACGGCATCCCCGCGCAGCGCATCCTTGCCGTTACCTTTACCCGCCGCGCCGCCGCCGAGCTCCGGGAACGCCTTGAGCGCGCCCTTGGGGAAGGCGTCCCGCTGCCTCAGGCCGATACCCTGCACGCCCTGGCCTTATCCCATTGGGGTGCCGCAGAGGAGGCCCTGCCCGCCGTACTGCCCGAAGAAACGGCCCGGAGCGTGTTCGCCAAGGCCAACGCCCTGTCCGCCGCCGACGCCAGACACGTATGGGATGAGCTCTCCCTCGCCCGCGAACGCCTCAGCCCCCTGACGGCAGAGCAGTCCGCCCTGCTGGAGCGTTACCATGCCGCCAAGCGCGAACGGAACCTTGCGGACTATACGGATCTGCTGGAGCACTGGCTGGCCCGCCTGCAAGCCGAGCCGGAACGCCAGTGGAGCGACGTGCTGGTCGATGAAATACAAGACCTTTCGCCGTTGCAGGTCGCCCTTGTGCGGGCACTGATGCCCGAAGGCGGTCATGGCTTCTTCGGCATCGGAGACCCCGATCAGGCCATTTACGGGTTCCGTGGGGCGCATCCCGATGTCCAGTCCGCCCTGCGTGAAGCGTGGCCTTCGCTGGAGAGCGTCACGCTCGCCGCGAGCCACCGTTCCGCCGCCGGAATCCTGACCTCGGCTTCGGCGCTGCTTGGGCCGTCCTCAGCCTGTGGAAAACTTATCCCCACCCGTGAAGCGGAAGCCTGCCTGCACTTGTTCAGCGCCCCGGACGCCCGCAAGGAAGCCGCATGGGTCGCGGATCAGGCTGCGCTTCTTCTTGGCGGAACCTCCCATACGCTGGAAGATTCCCGCCGCCGCGATGCCACGCTTGCCACGCCGTGCAGCCCCGGCGAGGTGGCCGTGCTTGTCCGCATGAAGGCGCTCATTCCGCCCCTGAAAACCGCTCTGGAGCGCCGGGGCGTCCCCTGTTCGGCACCGGAAACGGCCCCCTTCTGGGGAGATCCTTCCGCCGCCCTCATCCTTGAATTGGCGTGCCAGCGCTTCCAGCGCCCCTTTGCCGCGCCGGAAGGCCCCGGCAGCCTCGACGTGGATGTGCCGCAGTTGGGCGCGTCCCTGCCTGAACAGCTCTGGCAGGCAGGGCCGTCCGCGCTGGCCTCCCATCTGGACGCCGCCAAGCTCCTTGCCCCGCTGTTCACCGAATCTGCGGCCTACAACGCCCTGCTCCGGGCGTTCCGCGAACAGGGCAAGACATGGGAAGGGCTGCTTGACTGGGTGTGCCTGCGGCAGGATCTGGATCTTGTGCGCGAGCAGGCGGAGCAGGTGCAGATCATGACCCTGCATGCCGCCAAGGGCCTTGAGTTCCGGGCCGTATTCCTGCCCGCCTTAGAAGAGGGCATCCTGCCCTTCCCCGGTGCGGATGCGCTGCTCCACGGCGATCCCGGCGCCGCCGTCGATCCGGACGCGCTCGCGGAAGAGCGGCGCTTGTTCTATGTCGGCCTGACCCGTGCGCAGGATGCTGTTTTCGTCAGCCATGCGGCGCAGCGCCGTCTTTACGGCAAAGTGCTGGAACTGCCCCCTTCGCGTTTCCTCTCCGCGCTGCCCGAACTGTTCCGTCACACCCGGCTTGTCCGCCATGTGCAGACGAAAGCCACGCAGATGAAGCTGTTTTAGGGAATATTGGAGGGGGAAGGAGGGCCTTTCTGGAGAAAGCCCCTCCTTCCCCCTCCAAACCTCCC
>URTO01000028.1 GCA_900550745.1 uncultured Desulfovibrio sp.
CCGAGGGGGTCCGGGGGGAATCATTCCCCCCGGGCGGGTTCGGGCGGCAGCCCGGCGGGTGCAGGGCAGGGCCCTGCAAAACTACCAGGCGAACAGCGGGAACTGCCGTGCAAAGGCGGCCACTTCCTTGCTGATTTCGGCAAGGCGGGTTTCGTTGCCGGCGTTGGCGATGGCGGCGTCGATCCAGCCCGCCACCTTGACCATGTCCTGTTCGCGGAACCCGCGGGTCGTGAGCGCGGGCGTTCCGATACGGATGCCGGAGGTCACGAACGGGGAGCGGGTCTCAAAGGGCACGGTGTTCTTGTTGACGGTGATGCCGGCGGCGTCGAGGGCGTGTTCGGCATCCTTGCCGGTGATGTCCTTGTTGGTCAGGTCGACGAGCAGCAGATGGTTGTCCGTGCCGCCGGAAACGAGGTCGAACTTGGCGTTTTTGAGCTCTTCGCCCAGCGTCGCGGTGTTCTTGAGCACCTGCGCCTGATAATCCTTGAAGCGGGGGCGCAGGGCTTCGCCGAAGGCCACGGCCTTGGCAGCGACGATATGCATGAGCGGGCCGCCCTGAATGCCGGGGAAGATCTGGCTGTTGAGCGTCTTGCCGAAGGATTCGTCGGACAGGATCATGCCGCCGCGGGGGCCGCGCAGGGTCTTGTGGGTCGTGGTCGTGGTGACGTGGGCGTGCCCGATGGGGGAGGGATGGAGCCCGGCGGCCACAAGACCGGCGATGTGGGCCATGTCCACAAGCAGCTTGGCGTCCACTTCATCGGCGATGGCGCGGAACTTGGCGAAGTCGATGGTGCGGGGGTAGGCGCTGGCGCCCGCCACGATGACCGCGGGGCGGTGCTCGTGGGCGAGGCGGCGAACCTCTTCATAGTCGATGAGGCAAGTGTCCTTGTCCACGCCGTAGGAAACCACGTTGAACAGGCGGCCGGAGAAGTTCACGGGGCTGCCGTGCGTCAGGTGGCCGCCGTGGGACAGGTTCATGCCCAGGATGGTATCGCCGGGCTTGGCCAGCGCGAAGTAGGAGGCCATGTTCGCTTGGCTGCCGGAGTGGGGCTGCACGTTGACGTAGCCGCAGCCGAACAACTGCTTGGCGCGTTCGATGGCAAGGTTTTCGGCGATGTCGACGAATTCGCAGCCGCCGTAGTACCGCTTGCCCGGATAGCCTTCGGCGTACTTATGCGTGAAGACGCTCCCCTGCGCTTCCCGAACGGCGGAAGAGACGAAGTTTTCGGAGGCGATAAGCTCCAGCTTGCTCATCTGCCGATCGCTTTCCAGCAGGAAAGCGCGTGCCAGTTCGGGATCTTCAAGAAGAATATGGTCCATTGGACGCTCCGATGAAAGTTTAGAGATGCAACCGCGTAACTTACTTGGAAAGGGCTTACGCCGTGAACTTCTTGAACAGGATGCTGCCGTTCGTACCGCCGAAACCGAAAGAGTTCGAGAGCGCGTACTGCGGATCAAGCTTCTTGGCGCCGTCGGTCATGCAGTTGAGATCGCATTCCGGATCGGGCGTCTCATAGTTAATCGTGCCGGGGACATAGCCGGTATGCAGGGCAAGCACGGAGAACACGGCCTCAACGCCGCCGGCGGCCCCAAGCAGATGGCCGGTCTGGGATTTGGTCGCGGAGATGGCAATCTGATAGGCGCGTTCGCCGAACACCTGCTTGATGGCGCCGGTTTCGCAGATGTCGCCGAGGTGGGTGGAGGTGGCGTGCGCGTTGATGTGGTCAACCACGTCGGGGCTGACGCCCGCGTCGGCGATGGCGCGCTGCATGGCGGCGACCATGCCTTCGCCGTCGTCGCGGGGGGCGGTCATGTGGAAGGCGTCGTCGGACGAGCCCGTGCCGATGATTTCGGCGTAGATGGTCGCGCCGCGCGCCTGAGCGTGCTCAAGGCTTTCCAGCATGAGCAGGCCCGCGCCTTCGCCCATGACGAAGCCGTCGCGATCCTTGTCGAAGGGGCGGGAAGCCTTTTCGGGATCGTCGTTGTGCGCGGTGGAGAGCGCCTTCAGCGCGGTAAAGCCGGAAATGCCCATAGGCGTGACGGTCGCTTCCACACCGCCGGAGATGCAGACGTCGCAGCGGCCCATGACGATCTCGGTATAGGCCGCGCCGATGGCGTGGGTGCCTGAAGCGCAGGCGCTGGTGAGCACCATGTTCGCCCCCTTGGCGCCTATGGCGATGGCAAGCTGGCCCGGAGCCATGTTGGAGATCAGCATGGGGATCATGAAGGGGGAAACCTTGCCCGGCCCGGCCTCGACGAGGCGGGAGTGGAACACTTCGATGGTGTGCAGGCCGCCGAGCCCGACGCCGAGGATGACGCTGACCCGGCCGGCGTTGTCGTCATTGATGACGAGGCCGGAATGTTCCATCAGCATGTTGCCCGCGGCGACGGCGAACTGGACGAAACGATCCATCCGGCGGGCCTGCTTGGCGGGGACGCCGTAGGCTTCGGGGTTGAACCCTTTGACTTCGCCGGCAATGCGGGAATCAAAGCCGGAGGCGTCAAAGAGGGTGATGGGCCCGATGCCCGATTTCCCCGCAAGAAGGTTATCCCAGCTTTCGGTGACGTTGCCGCCGAGCGGCGTCAGCGCAGAGAGACCGGTTACAACAACGCGTTTACGGCTCATAATTCCCTCATGAAGCAAAAAGTGGTCGAGCGCCTTATGATCTGATCACAAGACGCCCGGTAGAATACTCTGGCGCAGCAGGAACGGAAGGAACAACGCCCGCGCGGGCCGCCGTCTCCGCTCTCGTTTCCCGTGCTTCGAACAAAACGAGGCTTAGTTCGTGTGGTTCTGCACGTAGGAGATGGCGTCCTTGACCTTCAGGATCTTCTGGGCGTCGTCGTCGGCGATTTCCACGTCAAAGGCTTCTTCCATGGCCATGATGAGTTCGGTGAGGTCGAGGGAGTCGGCGCCGAGGTCTTCAACGAAAGAGGCTTCGGGCTTCACTTCTTCGGCGGTCACGCCAAGCTGTTCCATGATGATCTTTTTGACCTGTTCTTCAACGGACATGGGGGAATCCTCCCGGTTTTGTTCTTTTTGTGTTGCAGTGGGGCTTGGCGCCCCGTTCCTTGTGTCGACGCTTCCGCAAAACGGAATCCGCCGGTTCGCGCCGCAAAAACGGCGCGGCGATTAACAGTACATTCCGCCGTTGACGGCGATAACCTGTCCTGTAATGTATCCGGCTCCCGGCGAAGCCAGAAAAGCTACGGCATCAGCGATGTCCTGAGGCGTTCCCAGACGTTTCAAGGGGATGGCATCAATATAGGCGGCGCGGACGTCATCGGGCAGGCCGGCGGTCATGTCGGTTTCCACAAAACCGGGGGCGACCGCGTTGACGGTGACGTTCCGGCCGGCCAGCTCCTTGGCTGCGGACTTGGTCAGACCGATGAGGCCCGCCTTGGCGGAAGCATAATTGAGCTGCCCGGCATTGCCCATCTGCCCGACTACGGAGCTGATGTTGATGATCCGCCCGTGACGCTGGCGGGTCATGATCTTGGCGGCCTCGCGGACGCAGACGAAGGCGCCGCGCAGGTTGGTCTGGATGACGCGGTCAAAATCTTCGTCCTTCATGCGCAGCATCAGGCCGTCCTTGGTGATGCCCGCATTGTTGACCAGCACGCCCAGTTCGACCTGATCCTTGATATGCTCTTTGAAGAAGGCCGCGACCGCTTCGGCGTCGGCAACGTCAAGGCGAAAGGCACTGGCCTTCCCGCCCGCCGCAGTAATATTCTTGGCCACGGCTTCGGCTTCATCAGCCTTGCTGACATAGGTGAGATACACCTGATATCCGGCCTTCGCCAGCGTCTCCGCAATGGCCTTGCCGATGCCTCTGGAGCCGCCGGTTACGAGTGCGGTGGAAAGTTGTTCGCTCATTTCTCTCACCTTGATGCTGTATTCAGTTGTTTGTAGCTCAAAAGAAATCAGAATTCAACACGGATGCCAGCCGGAAAAGCGGCTAGAATTCCAGCAATGCGGCTCCCCACGTGAAGCCCCCGCCGAAGGCGCTCAGCAAGACACGGGAGCCCGGACGGATACGGCCCTGCGCACAGGCGTCGCCGATACCCAACGGGATGGATGCCGCCGACGTATTGCCGTATTCATCAAGGTTGACGAATATTTTTTCGCTGCCGAGCTTGAGGCGGTCTCCCACGGCTTCGATGATGCGGAGGTTTGCCTGATGCGGGATGAACAGGTCGATGTCTTCGAGCGTCAGGCCATTGCCTTCCAGCAGTTCGGAGCAGACGGTGGAAAGGCTGCGCACAGCCTGCTTGAAGACTTCCCGCCCCTGCATCTGGAGATAGAAATCATTTTGGATGGGATCGCCGGGTTTGTAGTTGCGGCTCGTCCCGCCGCCGACGGTAAGCAGGGGGTACTGCCGCCCGTCCGCGCCGCACCGGACATCCCGGAGGCGGGGCGCCGAGGGCAGGCATCGTTTGGGCGCCCCGGCTTCCCCATTCGTCAGCACGGCGGCCGCAGCGCCGTCGCCGAACAGGATGCAGGTCGTGCGGTCTTCCCAGTTCAGGCGGCGCGTAAAGGCTTCCGAGCCTACAAGCAGGACTTTGGCTCCGGGCTTTGCGGCGAGGATGCCGTACGCCATGTCCAGCCCGTAGACGAAGCCGGTGCAGGCCGCATTGAGGTCGAACGCCATCGCCCCGTGCGAGCCGATGTTGCCGCTGATGATGCAGGCCGTGCTCGGGCACAGGTAGTCGGGCGTACACGTCGCCGTCAGGACATGCGTGATGTCTTCAGCCGCGATGCCAGCATCCTCAAGAGCCCTAAGCGCCGCTTCCGTGCCCGCGTCGGAGCCGTTTTCGTCGTCCGCCAGCATGTGCCGGGCCTTGATCCCGGTTCTGCTGACGATCCATTCATCGCTGGTATCCACCAGAGACATCAAGTCGACGTTCGTGATCCGCTTGCTCGGAACATACGTCCCTAAGCCTTGAATATGGATTTCTGTCATGCGGTGTCCGTGCGTTTGTGAGGAGGGCTAACAGGAACGGCCGAAACGGGTCAGTTCCTCATTGGCGCAGATGGTTTCCATCAGGCGCTTGTTGGTCTCTTTCTCGACGAACAGGGTCGCCATGCGGGTCGCGTTGCAAATGGCCTTGGCGTTGGAGCGGCCGTGGCAGACGATGGAAATGTTCTGGAGGCCGAGCAGCGGGGCCCCGCCGTATTCGGCATAGTCCACCACCTTGGCGAAACGCCTGAACGCAGACTTGGCCAACAGGCTGCCCAACTTGGGCAGAAAGCCGGAACTGAGCAGTTCGCGCTTGAGCACGCGGCTGAGGGACAGGCCCAGCCCTTCGCTGAGCTTCAGGGCCACGTTGCCGACGAAACCGTCGCAGACGGCCACGTCCACATCCCCGGTGAAAAGATCGCGCCCTTCGATGTTGCCGCTGAAGTTGAGGTTCTGAGCCATTTTGAACAGCTCGTACGCCTCTTTCACCTGGCTGTTGCCCTTGCCTTCCTCTTCGCCGATGCTGAGGAGGCCTACGCGGGGGGCTTCCTTATTGAGGATGTCCCTGGCGAAGGCGTCGCCCATCAGGCCGAACTGGAATATGTTGTAGGGTTTGCAGTCGACGGTGGCCCCCACGTCCAGCAGGACGACGGGTTCCTTCTCCGTGGGGAGGAGCGACGCGAGGGCGGGGCGTTCCACGCCGGGAATGCGGCCCATGATGAACATGCCGCACGCGACGGAAGCCCCTGAATGGCCCGCGCTGACGACGCCTTGGGCCGCGCCGTCGCGCACAAGGCGGCAGGCGACCTGTATGGAGGCGTTTTTCTTCCGGCGCAGGATGTCCGAAGGCTTTTCGTCCATGCCCGCGACTTCGGGGGCATGGACGATTTCCAGATCCACCCCGGAAGGGGAGAGTCTGTTCAGTTCGCCGTCAAGTGTAGCCTCATTCCCGACAAGGAGAATTTTGGCTCCGGTCTGGCGGGCGGCCTCAATCGCTCCGGGGACGACCACGGAGGGACCGAGATCGCCTCCCATGGCGTCGACGGCGATAACGGTCTTATTGCTGCTCATCGGCGGTCTTCTGTTCAACGACCTGACGACCGCGGTAGGTGCCGCAGCTGGGGCAGGCAGCGTGGGGAACCGTGGGGGCTCCGCAGGTGCAATACACAACGGTGGGGGTGGCCACGCGATCGTGAGACCGGCGCATACCCTTCTTGGAATGGGACTTCTTATTTTGCTGTACGGCCATGACGGCACTCCTTAGGATTCGGCATGGTGCCGAGGGTTTGGCTCTGTCGCCTGTTGATGCGGCTCCGGATGGCATAGCCCAATACGCCCGGAGACACAAGGTTCGGCGGCAAAATCTAGTTTTTTTTCACTTTCAGACCCCGGAGGGCCGCAAGACGGGGATCGCCTTCGTCCCGCACGCAGGAACAGGAGCCTTCATTGAGGTTTTTCCCGCAGTCGGGGCACAACCCCTTGCAATCAGGCTTGCACAGAGGACGTACCGGAAGGGCGAGCACAAACTCTTCCCAGAGCAGGCCGGCCAGATTGATCTCCGGCGCGCCGTCCACCAGTTTGACGATGAGCTCATCGGCCTCGCTGTCGAACGGCTTTTCCTTGCCGCCGCGCGATCCCGCCTCGTCGTCCGCTTCCGGGAACGGCTCGAAGCTGTCGAAACTGCTGTCGATGATCAGATGGGCGTCTTCGGCGCAACGGTTACAGGGAACGACGACCTCCCCCTTCAGGTTGCCGCGCACAAGGCAGCCGTCTTCCTGAGGAAGAAGCGTAACCGTACCCACAAGAGGCTGGACGACGCGGCAATCCATGCCGCATTCCTTCATGGGAACCGACCAGATGGCCGGCTCGTCCAGAACGAACGTCCTTCCTTCAGGGGCGATGTTGTTCAGTGCAATCCGTAATTCAGCCATGATAACCTCGTGAACGGGACTCCTTACACGGTTGATCGGCTTATGTCAAGACTGTAGGGGCGTTCATGATGGAAAGCGGGGAAGGCGCCCACGGAAAAACCTTCCCGCCTGGAGGCTTTGGCGTGGCTTCCAATCCCTTGAAACGGCCTTCGCGGCGCAGGGGGTGCCCTTCCGCAGGGCGCTCAGCATCTTCCAATCAGGGAAACGGCCCTCGCGGGGCTGGAGGCGCGTGTTTTTGGGGGAACGTGATGGAAAACAGCGGAAGGCGCGAGCCGGTTGGCGCTTGAAGGGATGGAACTGAAAGTACGCCGCTTGCCAAGCCGGGGAAATGATTCCTTCGGCAGGAATCCGTCCGCCGGGGCCCGCAAAGGGGCCGTGCCGATGGACGGATTCCGGGCCTGCGGAAAACGGGCGGCTGCCTTGCCGCCCGAAACGGCTTCCTTACCCGCGGGCCCGCTTGAACCCTTCGGCGGAACGGGCGATGACTTCATCCTCGACGCAGAACGCCAGGCGGAAATGGCCGGGGCCGCCGAAACCGGAACCGGGCACGGCAAGGATGCGTTCATCAAGGAGCTTCTTGACGAAGGCCACGTCGTCGCCGCCGGGAGCCTTCGGGAAGAAATAAAACGCGCCCTTGGGCATTTGGAATTCATAGCCCGCGTCGGAGAGGACGTTGCCCATCATTTCGCGGCGGCGGGCATAAATGTTTACGTCCACCTGCGATCCGAGCGCCCCCGCCATGATATGCTGGCCCACGACGGGCGGGTTCACGAAGCCGAGGATGCGGTTGGCGAGCGTCAGCCCGCCCATGAGTTCGGCGCGCTCGGCGAAGAGCGGGGACAGGGCGATGAAGCCGACGCGTTCCCCGGCGAGGCACAGGTTCTTGGAGAAAGAGCTCGCCAGGACTGCGTAGGGGTACATGGGCAGCAGGCTCGGCACTTCCACGCCGTCGAAAGCCAGGAAGCGGTAGGGTTCGTCGACCACGAGGTAGAGCGGGCGGCCGTTGCGTTCGGAGGCTGCGGCGAGGATGGCGGTCAGGCCTTCGAGCTCTTCGCGGGAGTAGACCGTGCCGGTGGGGTTGTGGGGCGAATTGATGATCATGGCGCGGGTCTTGGGCGTGATGGCCGCCTCGATGGCGGGCAGGTCAAGCCCGAAGGTGCCCGGCAGGGTAGGAACCTTCTTGAGCGTGCCGCCGTGGTTGCCCACGTAGGAGCCGTATTCCACGAAATAGGGGGTCACGGTGAGCACTTCGTCGCCGGGCTCCAGGACGGTTCTGAAAATCACGTTGAGCGCGCCCGCGGCCCCGCAGGTCAGGATGACGTCGTTGGCCGTGAGCCCGACGCCCTGTTCCTTGGAAAGATGGGCGGCGAGCTTTTCACGGGCCCAGCCGAACCCGTTGTTCGGCATGTAGCCGAGGCTGAACGGCTCGTCCACGTGTTTGACGAATTCGGCCAGCGCCTTGCCCACGGCGGGCGGGGGGGCGAGATCCGGGTTTCCGAGGCTGAAATCACATACGGCGTCGTCGCCGTACTTCTGCTTGAGCTGGATGCCGGCTTCAAACATGCGACGGATCCAGGAGCCGTTTTGGATGGAGGAACTCATCTGGGTGCTGATGATGCTCATGGCTGCTCCGTGTCTCATGACCTGAGAGAAAGTGTTGCGGAGTGTGCAGCGGTCGGGCTGCGTTGCGCGGCGTGGGCCTGACGGATGCGAACAATGCCGCGAATTTTTTTATATACCCCATCAAAGGCCGCTATGCCAAGGGGCATAAGGGGCGGGGATATGCGCGCTTTTAATGAAATTTGTATTCAACTATATGAAATTAAAATGAATTCTTTCAAAAGTCATTGAAAGGGTGAATGCCTCAAGGGGCGCTTCCCGTTTGTCCCGGATGTACAAAATTTTCACTGGTGCGAAGGCGGCGCGTATGGGTGAGCAGCCGTCTTTTTTGGAAATCAGGGGTGGAATTTTTTTTGCATTTCTGATAGGTAAACGGCGTAAAACCCATGAGCTTGTAATGGAACAGAGGCGGCCTTGCTCCGTGGGCAGGGGCTTGGTCTATAAAGCCGGAAAGATAGTTCAACCATGTCTTTGTTATGGAAAGAAGCGTTCACCCTCGGGGATTTTTCTTGGTCGAACACCAACTCTTTCTCTGATATTATTGAAATTACTGATCTTGAAACGCTCAAGCATTTTCTTGATGCGGTACACGTCAAGTTCTGCCTGCTCAAGCCGTGGTGCGAAACGGAAAATTATCCGCTGGTCGATTCGCGTGATCTCCTGCCTTCTTTCGAGGCGGAATTGTGGGAATACAAGGGGCTCCCCGGTTTTTCCATGGTGGCCTTTGCCCGGCCTCTGGAAAGTTTCAGCGAAATTTTCCAATACGACATCCTCCATCCGGTTCTCAGTGCGGTAAACGCGGCGGAAGGAGCCTCCTGCCCCTTGGAAACGCACGTCATCGCCCGCAACGTCCAGATCTTCCTAAGCCGCCTGCCCAAAAAACTTCAAGATCCTTTCCGTGATCAGTTCCGGCGCGTGGATACCGCCGTGCTTGACTACTATCCCGCGCTGATGCCGTACCTGCTGGCGATGGATCGGGCCCATGTGTTCGCTACGGACGTCTACGGGCATTATCATCTTGCGGGGCTTTTCGCTTCATTCCCGTCCGATATGGACGGCGAGATCAAGCGGTTCGGGCTGCGCACCGGCAAATTCAAGATCGGCGACAACGAGATGTACGAACGCAACAGGACGTTCGTCTGCCAGTTCCTGATGGAACTGTACGGCTTTCCCATTTCCTCGGAGCGCCGGACTTCGGCGGCGCTTTTTTCCCGGCGCCTGCACAAGCTCGGCGAGCGGTTTATGGTGCGCGTGCTTGGGCAGTCCGACCGGACGATCACGACCATCTGGAACAACGGCGAGAACCGGCCCTATCCGCGCGTTGAAAAAATCGCCCTTGTGAAGCTCGACCCTGAGCAGAGGGATTTGATCCGGGCGTGCGGGGAGGGCGGCTTTTTCGTGGACGCCGAAAAACGCGTGGTGATCATCCGCATTTCCTACAAACAGCACCGCTACAATGCGGACAACGTGCGGCAGGATCGTGCCCTTTCCGTCGAGCGGCAGGAGCTGATCCACCCGCTCACGGGGCGGGTGATGCCGGACGTGAACGTGGTCAAGGATACCAGCACCATGATCCTGCGCCTCAACGACATTGTGCGCGGCGAGTATGTGGGCCGTGCGGTCTACAAGCGCAATGAGCTGGTGGAGAATACGGATACGGACGAAAAGCGCCTCAAGTTCCTGTTCTCGTGGCTGTCCAAAAACCAGCGCCGCATCATCGGGTACAGTGAAGAGTTTTACAACAATACCACCAAGGTACTGGACGCCTACCTCAAAAACCCCGAAAACCAAGAAGCGTTTGCGCTCCTGCATGATCTTAAGCAGGAAGTGATGAGCAAATATGCCTATATCCGTCAGGCGCGCACGGTGCGCTATCTTGAGGACATCGTTTCCCGGAACTATAAGGGGGAACGGCTGACCTACAGCCGTATGCTGATTGAAGCGATCGGGCTGCTGCGGGATCTCAAGTTCGAGCTCGGCAACTACTTTGAACCGCTGATGCTGAGCGTGCTCCACTATATGGAAATGATGCTGGATGACCGTTACCTGCTCCGGCGCTACATCAATTGCCCGGACGAAAAGCTGAGCAAGGGCGGCGTGGAGATACGCAAGAATTATCGGCGTCTTGTCAGCCTCAAGGACGAATTCGAGTCGGTGCGCAAGTCCCGGCAAAAACCTGTTGCCGAAGGGTAACGAGCCGTTCGGGGAACTGGGGGCGCTTCTCAAAAGGGAGCGTCCTTTTTTCAGGGGCATTTGACAAGACCCTTCGCCGATGCGAATTTCCTGTGCCGCCATATCGGTTTCCGGTATGCGTACCGCGGACTTTTTTTGAAGGAAAACATCATGGCAGAGAATGAAATTCCCGAACCGCCGGACTGGTCGGATGCGCGCACGTTTTTTCTGGAGCCCGATCTGTGGCATGCCCCCTATGAACTGGGCACTTCGGAGAGCCATCACCTGACCCGCGTGTTGCGTATCCGCGAGGGTGAGGAGGTACGTGTCCTGGACGGCAAGGGGCGCGAGGGGCGTTTCCGGGTTTTGCCCTATAAGAAGAACGCCAAGGCCGTGGCCCTACAGCTTCTTGACGAGTGGACGTACCCCGAACCGGAATCGAAGGTCATCCTTGCGGCCGGCTGGACAAAGGCCGCCCGCCGGGGCTGGATTTTGGAGAAGGCCGTGGAGTTTGAAGCCAGCGGGATCTGGCTGTGGCAGGCCGAGCGGAGCCAGTTCCCCGTGCCGTCGGACATCAAGGAGTCATGGCAGGGGCAGCTTGTTGCCGGAGCCAAGCAGTGCCGCAACCCGTGGCTGCCCGAACTGCGTACCATGCCCGGCGGCGTGGGTGAGCTCATCGCGCTGGCCGAGGAGCTCGGCTGTGAGCATCGGCACGTGCTCGTGGAGAGCGGGCACAAGTCGGTCATGTCGCTGACCCCGGACACGCTGGGGCAGCCCGGCAGGACTCTTTGCGTGGTCGGCCCTGAAGGGGGCTTTACGGTGCAGGAAGTGGAGAAGCTCACCCGTGCGGGGTTCCTGCCCGCGACGCTTGGCGAGCGCGTTTTGCGCTGGGAGACTGCCGCCGTGCTGTGTCTCGGCCTTCATTGGTGGAAACGTCAGCTTGGAGGGGAATAGGGAGGAAGACCGGGGGAGGAAACTTTCTGGAGAAAGTTTCCTCCCCCGGACCCCTACCTTCAAAGACTTTTGACCTTATCGAATCCCTG
>URTO01000029.1 GCA_900550745.1 uncultured Desulfovibrio sp.
TGCTGCTCGCCTTTTGCCTGGCGTGGTACATGGCGGATTACTTCTTCGTGGAGATCTATAACCGTAGCCTCCCCTCCAAAGTCAGCGTACCGAAGCTATGTCTTCCGACATGCCAAGTCAGCGGAGTGCGAATGCCACAAGCCCAACCAACGGCTTTGAGATGGGTTAGTGAGGGTTGCCCTTGAAGTCCATCGAAACGAGCGGGGCGTCGCTGTAGGCGAGGATGCCCTTGAGCTCACCTTCGGCTGCTTCCTTGAGCGCGGCGCGCATCGTGTCGGTGTCGGTGTCCTTGTTCAGGATGGCGGTGAAGTCCACCACGGAGACGGTGGGGGTGGGCACGCGCAGTGACCATCCGGTGAACTTGCCCTTGAGCGAGGGGATGACCTTGGCTACGGCCTGAGCCGCACCGGTAGAGGTGGGGATGATGTTGCAGGCGGCGGCACGCGCCCGGCGCAGATCCTTGTGGGGCAGATCGAGGATGCGCTGGTCGTTGGTGTAGGCGTGCACGGTGGTCATGGTGCCGGAAACGATCCCGAAGAGGCGTTCCACGACGAGGGCTACCGGAGCGAGGCAGTTCGTGGTGCACGAGGCGTTGGAAACGACATGATGCTTGGCAGGATCGTAGTCGTTGTGGTTTACGCCCATGACGATGGTAAGATCTTCTTCCTTCGCCGGGGCGGTGATGATGACCTTCTTGGCACCGTTTTCAATGTGCACATGGGCTTGTTTGGCGGAACGGAAAATACCCGTGGATTCGACCACCACGTCGACGCCGTAGGCCCCCCAGGTGAGGAGCTTGGGATCGCGCTCCGCGAAGCAATGGATCTTCCAGTCGCCCACGGTGGCGTTGTCGCCTTCCACCACGGCGTCAAGGTTGGCACGGCCGTAGTTCGTATCGTATTCGAGCAGATGGAAGTTGGTTTCCGCATCGAAGAGGTCGTTGATGGCGACGACTTCCACTGTATCCTGATATTTGGCGTGCAGGGCGCGGAAGACCTGTCTGCCGATGCGGCCGAAACCGTTGATGCCGACTCGTACTTTTTGCATGTGGAATCCTTTAGTCTTCAAAGACCTGATAGTTGTAGGACGTCAGCAACTCGTAGTTGAGGCGGGTCGCTTCGTGCATGCGGGCGTTTTCAATGGCGATGGCGGAAATGTTCGCCACGCCGAGCATGAAATCGCATTCGTCCGGGGTGAAATCGCGCTCTTCGCTGGAATAGACGCGCAGGATGCCGATGGCCTTACCGTTCACCATCAGCGGGGCGGACAGGACGGAAACAAGCCCTTCGGCCTTGGCGCTGTCGGGGTACTGGAACCGTCCGTCGCTGCATGCGTCGCGCAGGTGGATGAGCTTGCCCTTGAGGACTTCGCCGTCCAGCCCGCTCTTGGACACTTCAACGGGGCCTTTGCGCATGTAGCCGGAGGAGAGGCCCCACGCCGCGCTGGCGAGCAGAACCTTGCCCGTGCGGTCAAGCAGGCGAAGCGTGCTCGCCTTGCAGTTCATGGCTTTGGCGGTCTGTTCCGTGATCTTGTGCAGCACCACGGTGGGCTCCAGACTGGAATTGATCACCGTCGCCACTTCCAGCAGAGCACGAAAATAATCATGACCTGTCATTGTGTTTCTCCTTTGCCGCCGCCCGCCATGCCGGGCATGGCCGCGGCGCGTTACGGAATTACGGGGAGACGCGCTTCGCAAGCGTTTGCGGAACGGCGCTTCGCCGTGTAAATCTCTTGGACTTTTTCGAGCGGGCCGTTTTCCTTCCACCGTGAACGCGGAAAACTGAACGAAGATCAGATGAAAACCTCAGTATCCGCTTTCCTTTCACCGGGAAAATCCCTCCCGCTCAGGGCCAGTTCTTCGCGTGGGCGGTGAGAGCCGGCGCAGGGGCAAGAAGGTTTGGGATGAGCCGGCTAGCCCTTCGCGTAGGCGGCGAGAACCGCGTCGATAAGGTGGCCGCGCACGGCGGTGCGATCGAGGTGGTTGACCGCCGCGATGGTCACGCCCGCCGGAGAGCATACCTGCTCACGCAGGATGGCGGGGTGGCTCCCCGGCAGCGCCGCCAGCTTGGCGGAACCGAGAACCAACTGCGTCACCAGATCAAGCGCCTCCTGACGGGTAAAGCCCATGGTGACGCCCGCCTCGGCGAGTGCGTCCATGAAGTGGAAGACATAGGCCGGGCCGCAGCCCACCAGCGCCATGAACGCGTTGAACTTCTTTTCCGGCAGCACGATGGTGGAGCCCAGCAGCCCGAACAGATCGAGAATCATGCCGAATACGTCTTTGGGCAGTGCAGGGTCTTCCTGAATGCCGAACACGCCGGCCCCCACGAGGGCTGGGGTATTCGGCATGACGCGCGCCACATGGCAGCGGCCCTGCACCGCATCGCGCAGCTCGTACAGCGTAACCCCGGCGGCGATGGAAATGACGACGGTTTCCGGTTTCAGGGAGGGCAGGGCTTCGGCGAGCACGCCGCCGACGAGGTAGGGCTTCACCCCGATGATGAGGATGTCGCAGCGGGCGGCGATGCCGGGGATATCCGGTACGGCTGTCACACCCTTGGCGCAGAGGGGCTCAAGGCGCTGGGGCGTACGGTTGTAGCCATAGAGTTCCAGACCGGGAACTTCGGTGAGCCCGCCGAGGATGGCCCCGCCCATGTTGCCGCAGCCGATACAGCCGATACGCTTGCTGGTGAGGGATGCCGGTGTGTTCATGGTTTTCCTTTTCTGAAAAAGTCGCGTGCGGGATATACCCGGCACAGGGAGATGAGGAGAGCGTTTTTTTCTTTGCCGCCATGCGGGAAAGCGCCGCCCCTCGGAACCGTACCCGGAAAGCCGGTGATCTTCAGGAAGGCGTTTACGGCTGGTACCCGACAGACGGTGCGGAATCCTCCTGCCGTTCGGAGGGGAAGTCCGGGGCAAGCGTCTCTTCCTCGACGGGCTGGAGCCGCAGGGGAACCAGGCGGATGCCTTTGTCCCGTTCCTGTGACCACTGTTTGAGCGCCGCCAGGACATGCGGGCCGGGGGTGGCGATGGCTACGGCGTGCCCTTTGGCCCGCGCCGTTTCCTCCGCCTTTTTCAGGCCCGCGAGTACGGCGCCTTCGGTTTTGGGGCCGTCGTCCAGCGCAAGCGTCCTGCGCCACGCCGGAAGCCCACGCCTCCGCGCTTCCGCGTATAGAATTGACCCCTGATGGGTCACGTCGTCAAGCACATATAGCCCGGAACGTGCCAGAATTTCACAGAAACGCCGCGTCGCCGCCGTATCCGTGGTCAGCCGGGAGCCCATAAAGCTGCTCGCGCCCGTGGCATAGGGCACATGGCCGAGGGCGTCGTCCATCAGGATCCGCATGTCTTCCTCGGACATCTTCGTGGTGATTTCGCCGGGGCCCGCCTTGACGAATGGGGACTGCATCGGCTCCATCGGCATATCCACAAGGACTTCCTGCCCGGCCTCGTGCGCGGCCGCCGCCGTCGCCGCCGCATCCTTGGCAAAGGGCAGCACGGAAAACGTAATCGGCAGCTTCAGGGCCAGCAGCGAGGCCGTAACGGCCTTATCATCGCCCAATTCGTTCATGACGATGGTCAGGCGCGGGGCCTTGTCCGTGGGCGGCAGGATGGGGAATGCCTCGTCCGTGGCTTCAAACCAGATTTCGTGCGTCAGTACGCCCTTGGCCGCCAAGGTGAGCTTGCCCGGCGATTCGGTGAGTACGGCACGGTCGGCCCATATGTCGAGGCTTTCGGCCAGCGCGTTGAGGAAGCGGAACACCGGTTCCGGGGGGCCTTTCACATCGCCCGTTTCGGCGGACGGCGCATGCCCGTTTTCGCCCCTCGCCGTTTGCGGGGCCGGGGTTGGGGCAACGGGGGGCAGATAGATGCGCATCCGCTGGAGGTGGTAGATATCCTTGCCTTGCGTGCGGTAGTCGGACGTCAGGAGGAGGATGCGCCCCTTGTCGAGCTTGAGCCGCAATACGGTCTGGAGCAGGGCGAAATCGATCTGCCGGGCCGCGTCGGTCAGGGTTCCCGAACCCTCCTGATAGGGCAGGGTATTCTGCCGGATGGCGTCCTTCATCCGGTTTCCCAGATGGCTGTTGGGCGGGAGGATGGATTCGAGGGAGGCTTCGGCAGGCGTGGCCGGTTTGGGGAACAGGGACTCTACGGCCTGTTCCGCTTTCTCGGCAACCAGCCGGGACGTTGCCGCCGTCGTCTCAATGGTCATGAACGCAGTCCGCTGTACGCTGCGCGCCGTGTAACTGGCGGCTTCCCATACCGCGTAGGCGATGAGGAAGAGGAGAGCCGTCAACAGGGTAGCCAGAACCGAACCCTTGAATGTCCTGACCGTGTATGGATACGGATCAGGCAGGCGCACGCCGCGCGCGGCCAGCCGTTTCCGCAGTGCGGGAAACCACTCCATGAAACTCCAATGGCATCGGGCAGGGGACTGCCGCTGTACATACGGACAGGAGGGATCGCGGGAAAATCGGCGATCCCTCCTGCCGGGGATTGCTGTTAGTGGATGGTACGGATCTTGGGAAGGCTCTTCACGAACTGGAGGCTCATGCGGAGCTGGTTGTCACGCTCAAGGAATTCCTTCGCATCGGGCAGCGGTTCGTTCGCCGCCGGAGCGGGCGTTTCCACCTTCTTGCCGGACACCTTGCCCTTGTCGCCGTCGGTCTTTTCAAGGTGCTTGTTCAGATCCTTCTCGCGGATCATGCGCAGGGAGCTGAGTGGCGCGGGCTTTTCCTTCGGCGCTTCAAAGGGCACTTCCAGATCGGGCATGATGCCTTCGGCCTGGATGGAGCGGCCGGACGGCGTGTAATAGAGCGCCACGGTCAGCTTGAGGCCCGAACCGTCGGACAGCGGGATGATGTTCTGCACCGATCCCTTGCCGAAGGTGCGTTCGCCAACGAGCAGGGCCCGCTTCTGGTCGCCGAGCGCCCCGGCTACGATTTCGGAGGCCGAGGCCGATCCGCCGTTTACGAGCACGACGAGGGGCGTGTCGATGATGTCGGTATCCTGCGGCTTGGCGGAGAATTCGCGGGCGGTCTCTTCCTGGCGGCCGCGCATGGAGACGATGACGCCCTTGTTCAGGAACGTGTCGGAGACGCTGACGGCCTGATCCAGCAGCCCGCCGGGGTTGTTGCGCAGGTCGAGGACGATGCCCTTGATGGGGCCCTTGCGCTTGGCGTCGGACAGGGCGTCGAGCAGCTCCTGCGTGGTGCGTTCGCTGAAGCGGGTAAGGCGAACCCAGTAGTAGCCGGGCTCAAGCTCGCGGGACTTCACGCTGATGAGCGGGATGGCGTCGCGTTTGATGCGCAGGTCCACGGGCTCCTTGGAGTCGCGGTGCAGGATGGTGAGCACCACTTCGGAACCCTTGGGGCCGCGGATATGCGAGACGGCTTCCTGGAGCGTCATTTCCAGCGTGGGCTTGCCGCCCACGGCAAGGATGATGTCGCCGGACTTCATGCCGCCCTTGTCGGCGGGCGTGTCTTCGATGGGGGTCACGACGGTGAGCTGGTTGTTCTCCATCGTGATTTCGATGCCGATGCCGAAGAATTCGCCGGACGTGCTTTCCTGCATATCCTTGAACTCTTCCTTCGAGAGCATGGTTGAGTGGGGATCGAGGGATTCGAGCATCCCCTTGAGCGCGCCGTTCACCAGATCGGGGCGCGGGGTCTCCTTCACATAATACCGCTCGACGATGTCGAGGACTTGGCTGAACCGTTTGAGCGCATCGAAGCGGCTGTTTTCCCCGGCGGCGAAGGCCTGTCCGAACGTCAACGAACCGACGGTCAGAAGTGAGAACAAAAAGAGCGCGGCGGCCCGTGGCTTCCTATACATAACAACAGCCTCCGAAGCTGAAACAGTAGCTGGAACAATGGGGGTGAAGATACCGGGGTTCCTTTGAAAACGCAAATGTTCCGAAAGGGTGCATTTCCTGCGTTTTTCCCCTCATCCGGGATGGGGCGGCGGACGGGCGCGGACATGCCGCCGGGAAAAACTTGGAGATTCATTTCCAGCCCTTACCATAAGAGTGGGCGGGGCAATGTAAAGGGGGGTGGATGGCGGAAAAGGCATGATGGATATGAGGCCGCGGATCTTTTTTTCTCAGGAGGGCATTTTTTCTGTTGACAGATCAGGGCAGGCCGGGTAAATACCTCTCCTGCATGGGCAGTTAGCTCAGTTGGTAGAGCATCGCCTTCACACGGCGGGGGTCACAGGTTCAAGTCCTGTACTGCCCACCATGCACGGAGCGGTAGTTAAGACGGTTATAACGCCGGCCTGTCACGCCGGAGGCCGAGGGTTCAAGTCCCTTCCGCTCCGCCATTTTTTAGGACATCCTTATTGAGGGTGTCCTTTTTTTGTGCCGTAGCCGCCGTTGAGACGGGTGCCCCTGTACACGGTACCTTTTCAGGGGGGGCCGTCCCTTCCGGCCTGTTCCTTTTATGATGGAGCTTGCCTTTCAGACAGTTTCCCCTCCATAAGGTTTTTCCCGGAAAGGGAGCCGCGTGCTTGAACGCCTTCGGGAGATCCGCCTTGCTCTTTTCCCTTCCCTGATGGCCGCTTTTCCTGCCGTTAGGATTCTGTTGCTTCCCGTTTATCGGGGCATCCGGGCTGTTCCATGCAAAAAAAGCATAATTTTTTTAGGGAGGAGACATGAAGAAACAGCTCATCCTCGTAGGCGGGGCAATGGGCGTGGGGAAAAGCGCCGTCTGCCGGGAGCTGTTGCGGCAGCTCACGCCGGGCGTCTGGCTGGACGGCGACTGGTGCTGGAACATGAATCCTTTTGTCGTTTCGGAAGAAAACAAACGGATGGTGCTGTCCAACATCACGCATCTGCTCCGAGCCTATCTGAACAATTCGAGTTACCGCTACGTGCTGTTCTGCTGGGTCATGGATCAGCCCCTCCTTTTCGAGGCCGTGCTCGGCCCGCTTCGGGATATCCCCTTTACGTCGCACAGCTTTTCACTCGTCTGCACGGAGCAGACTTTGCGGGAACGGCTGGAACGCGATGTACGGGACGGCATCCGGGAGGCTGACGTCATCCCGCGAAGCCTCCGGCGGCTGCCTGCCTACGCCGCACTGCCGACATGCAAACTGGATGTGACGTCCCTGACGCCCTATGAAGCCGCCTGCGCAATCGCTGCATCCGTAGGAAGGGCGTCTTCCCGAGGCGCGCCGGATCTCTCCGGGGCTGGCGAAAGCTGGCACGGGGCCTGACGGCGCCGGACGTCTTGGAAGAAAAAGGAAGGGCGTTCCGGCAACAGAGAAGGGGAAGGAAAACTCTCTCCAGAAAGGCTTCCTTCCCCCGTTCTCTTTTCCAGCAGCCTTTACTTGTAGCTTTCGATCAGCGCGTTGGCGCGGCCCTGCGCCTTCTGGATGCGGACGCGGAGGCTGGCTTTGTAGGCAGCCATGTCCTCAATGGGCTTGCGGGCGACGCCGGTGTCCATCGCGGCCTGCGCGACGGCCGGGGGCAGCCATTCGATGAGGCGGGGATCGAAGGGCTTCGGGATGACGTAGCCCTGCCCGAAGCTGAAGGTCTGGCCCTGATAGGCGGCGGAAACTTCGGCGGGCACCGGCTCCTTGGCGAGCGCGGCGAGGGCGCGGGCGGCGGCGAGCTTCATGGCCTCGTTGATTTCCGTGGCGTGTACGTCCAGCGCCCCGCGGAAAATATAGGGGAAGCCGGAGAGGTTGTTGATCTGGTTCGGGAAGTCGGTGCGGCCCGTGCCCATGATGCAGTCGGGGCGGGTTTCCATCGCCAGCGGATAGGCGATTTCGGGATCGGGGTTCGCACAGGCGAAAATGACCGGATGCTCAGCCATGCCCTTGATCATGTCGGGCGTGAGGAGATCCTTTTTGGACAGGCCGAGGAAGAGATCCGCGCCCTTGAGGGCTTCGGCCATGGTCATGTCTTCGGACAGGGCGAACTGCGCCTTGTATTTGTTCAGATCCGTGCGCCCCTTGTGCAGGATGCCCTTGGAGTCGAACATGCGGATATTCGCGGGATCGATGCCGAGCTCGGTGTAGAACTTGGCGCAGGCGATGGCCGCCGCTCCCGCCCCGGACACGACCACGATGAAGTCTTCGGCCTTCTTGCCGGTAATTTCCAGCGCGTTGATGAGGCCCGCGCCGGAAATGATGGCCGTGCCGTGCTGGTCGTCATGGAACACCGGGATGTTCATTTCCTTCTTGAGCACCTCTTCGATGTAGAAGCATTCAGGGGCCTTGATGTCCTCAAGGTTGATGCCGCCGAAGGTGGGCTCAAGGGCCTTCACCACTTCGATGATCTTGTCGGGATCGGTGAGGGCAAGGTTGATGTCATAGGCGTTCACGTCCGCAAACGCCTTGAAGAGCACGCTCTTGCCTTCCATGACCGGCTTGCCCGCGAGGGGGCCGATGTTGCCGAGCCCGAGGACGGCGGTGCCGTTGGAAACGACGGCCACGAGGTTGCCGCGCCCGGTGTAGGCGTTGGCGAGGGAAGGATCGTCGGCGATGGCGAGGCAGGCGTTGGCGACGCCGGGGGAATAGGCCATCGACAGGTCTTTCTGGGTAAAGCAGGGTTTGACGGGAAGGACTTCAAGCTTTCCCGGGCGGGGTTCCTCATGGTAGGCGAGGGACTCTTCCTTGGTGAACAACGCCATGACGATCTCCTGTGGTTTGGGTTCAAATGAGGTGCAAAAGCGATAGCATAAGGAGGAATGGGGGGCAATGGCGGCTTCCCTGTTCATGGAATTCCTGTTATGCTGAAACGGTATGCCGGGAAGAGAGCTGTCGGCGGCCAGCAGTGCAGCCCCGCGCCCCGGATGGAAGTCA
Organism: uncultured Desulfovibrio sp.; assembly: GCA_900550745.1. Lineage (GTDB taxonomy): Bacteria > Desulfobacterota > Desulfovibrionia > Desulfovibrionales > Desulfovibrionaceae > Bilophila. The sequence goes on from URTO01000029.1 coordinate 8,809, forward strand.
ACGAGAAAGGATGAAATTATGTCGCTGATCGAAATCAGGGATGTCCATAAATGGTATGGCGAGTTCCATGTGCTCAAAGGTATTTCGGAGCAGGTCGAGAAGGGCGAGGTGCTGGTCATCTGCGGGCCCTCCGGCTCCGGCAAGAGCTCGCTCATCCGCTGCCTGAACCGTCTGGAGCCGATCCAGAAAGGGGACATCCTCTTTGAAGGGACGAGCATCTACGCCCCGGAAGTGGACGTGAACGCCCTGCGCGCCGAGGTGGGTATGGTCTTCCAGCAGTTCAACCTCTACCCGCACCTGACCGTGCTTGAGAACGTGACCCTCGCGCCGATCAAGGTTCGGGGCATGGGCAAGAAGGAAGCCACGGATCTGGCGATGGAACTGCTTGGCCGCGTGGGGATCGCGCGTCAGGCCGCCAAGCGTCCGAGCGAGATTTCCGGCGGGCAGCAGCAGCGCGTCGCCATCGCCCGTTCGCTCGCCATGCAGCCCCGCGCCATGCTGTTTGACGAACCCACCTCCGCCCTCGACCCGGAAATGATCAACGAAGTGTTGAGCTGTATGAAGGATCTGGCAAAGGACGGCATGACCATGCTGTGCGTCACGCATGAAATGGGCTTTGCCCGCGAAGTCTCCGACCGCGTCATCTTCATGGATCACGGCGTGATCCTCGAAGAGGGCACCCCGGAACAGTTCTTCACCAATCCGCAGCATGAGCGCACCAAGGCGTTCCTCCGCGAAATTCTCTAAGGATACGGCATGTCCACACCCGATCTTATCCGCCTCGACATCGTGGTCGACGAGGAGCAGTACGATACCGTCGCCGGGCTTCTGGTTCGGAACATTTCCTACGGCTGGGAGGAGGACAGCCTCCCCACCGGCGAAACCCGTTTCCGCGTGCACTGCGACAACGCCATCGTGCAGGAGAACCTCCTCAGCGCGCTGCGGGCATGGCTGCCGGGCCTCGACGTCGAGCAGTCCAGCGTCCCGCGCCAGGACTGGACTGTGGCGTGGCGCGAGTTCTTCACGCCCGTCCGCGCCGGGCAGTTCATTGTGCTCCCGCCGTGGCTGCTTGAATCAACGCCGCCGGAAGGCCGCAAGCCCATCGTCATCGAGCCGAAATCCGCGTTCGGGACCGGGCACCACAACACGACGGTGCTGTGCCTCGAAGCGATTACCGAACTCTTGGCATCGGGCCGCCTCAAGGCCGGACAGCGTTTCTTCGACGTGGGCACCGGATCGGGCATCCTCGGCATCGCCTGCTGCCTGAACGGACTTACCGGGCTCGGCTCGGACATCGATCCGGTCGCCGTGGACAACGCCCTTGAGAATGTGGCCATCAACAAGGTGGCCGACGGTTTCCGCATTGTCCCCGGCAGTGCCGAGGCGGGCGAAGGCGAGCGGTTCGATCTGGTGGTCGCCAACATCCTCGCGGGCCCGCTCCGCGAACTGGCCCCGGCGCTCATGGCCCGGATGAAGCCGGGCGCGTGCCTTGTGCTTTCCGGCCTGCTGGACGTGCAGGCCGATGCGGTCGAGGCGGCGTATGCCGAACTCGGCAAGGCGCGGCGCGTGCAGTCCGGGGACTGGGTGGCGCTGGTCTGGGGCGAATAGCTTCTGAAGACGGTAGGGCGGGGGTTCCCGCCCTTTTTCTTGCCTCGGCGGAACCTGTGGCAAAATCGGCGGCCTGCGGAATATGTCGCCCGCTGCCGCTGCGGATGACGCTATGCGGAACGACGTTGACAACTGGCATTATTGGCGTCCGGGAGAAAGCGCCATTGTGGAAATGGGGACTGTCCACGGGCTGGACGTGGGCTTGCCGCCGCATTTCCATGAAGAGGATCAGATCACGTTTGTCTTTTCGGGAAGGCGGCGGTTCATAGTCGGCAATGCGCCGATGGAAATCGGCCCCGGAGAGGCCATGCGGATACCTTCCTGGACGCCGCACCGCTCATTGCCCGACATCCATGAGCTTTCATGCTTCAATGTCTACCTGAACCCCGGCAGATACGATGTGGACGGGGTATTGTCGGCCTTGAGGGGCCTCTGCCGCCGGAGGGGGTATGCGGTTTGCTGGCCCGACATCGAAGCCGCCATTGCCCGGTATTGCGGCAATGCGCCAAGGCCGCCCCTGCCAAGGCGTCCGCCCGATCTTGACGAAACCGTTGCCCGGCTGGCCCAACTGTCGGGCATGAGCCGGGAAGGGTTTTCGCGGCATTTTAAAAGGGCGTACGGGCTTCCCCCTCAGGCTTTTCAGATCATGGCAAGGCTGAATTCGGCAAGGGAATTGCTGCGGGAAGGGAAATCCCCAATCATCGCCGCATCGGAGGCGGGGTTTGCGGATCAAAGCCATATGGGCCGCTATTTCCGCCGTTTTTTTGGAGTCACCCCCGGCCGGTATCGGATCGGGAAAGTCACATCCGTTCTAGAAATCCTCCCCCGATCAGGTATCGTCCGAAACAACGATACCCTTTATTGAGGAGGCTGTTATGGAAAACCTGAGCACGTTCTGTTCGTGTACGAACCTCGCCTGTCCCCTTCACCCCACAAAGCACGATAAAGGCTGTGCCCCCTGCATCCAAAAGAACTTGAGGCTCAAAGAAATGCCCAACTGTTTCTTCAACCTCGTAGAAGGGACGGAAAACAGGGCCGGCGATTCCTTTGAGGATTTCGCGAAAT
>URTO01000030.1 GCA_900550745.1 uncultured Desulfovibrio sp.
ACTGGTTTTGGAATACGTAGAACAACAGAATAAGGAATCAATATCAGCGCGGAGCAGTCTGCTCGGATGAGTACGCCTATTTTTAGGAGAGGGATTGCCGCGTCGAGAAGACAGCGAAGGTAGAGAGCATGGAACACCTGTGCACAGCCGTGTTCACATTTCTGGAGGGCGCTAAGCCCTTTTTCCAGTACGGCAAACCCCTTCAGGACGCGTTGCCCTTTTTGGTTCAGGCGCTCGGCGGCGTCGTGCCCTTGGATGCGCTGGCGATTGCCCGCACGGAAGGGAAAAAGGGCGCGTGCGAGACGGCGTGCTGGAGCGGGACGCCGCACCTGCCCGAAGATCTGCTGTTCCGCGCCTTGAACGGAACGGAGTTGACCAAAGCGCTTGAGGCTTCTTCAGAGGAGGTGCTTGCCGCATTGTTTCCGGGGGAAACGGCGGCAAGGCTCAACGCGTTGATGCTGCCCATCGCTTGCGACGGCGGGCCGCTCGGCGTCCTGTTTGCCGGCAGGGATTCCGGGAAAGCGGGGTGGTCGGAACAGGAGCGGGATTTCTTGCGGCTCGTGTGCGCCATGATCGGGGTTTTCTTTGCGGGGCAGGCGCATTGCGAGCAGCAATCGTTCCACATCGGCGTCCTCAATGCGGCGATGGATCAGGTGAAAGTAGGCCTGTATGTCACCGATCCCCGCACGGACACCATCCTGTACATGAACAAGTTCATGAAGGACGGCTTCAATCTGGAACATCCCGAAGGGGATACCTGCTGGAAGGTGTTGCAGTCCGGAATGAACGGGCGCTGCCCGTTCTGCCCTGTGGACAGGCTCATGGCCGACGCGGGGCAGGATCAGGTTCTCCGCTGGGAGGAACGGAACACGCTGACGGGGCGGATCTATGACAACAGCGACAGCCTGATGCGCTGGACGGATGGTTCCCTTGTGCATTTGCAGCAGTCTGTGGATATTACGGATTCCCTCCGCCTGCATCAGGCGGCGAACTATGACGAGCTGACCGGGCTTTTGAACCGCAGGGCGGGGAAGGCCGCGCTTGCCGATGCGCTGGTGCGTCTCGACAAGGAAGAGGGTTCCTTGATTGTGGGCATGTTTGATTTGGACAGGCTCAAGGAAATCAACGACCTGTACGGCCATACGGAAGGTGACCGCGCACTGCGCACCATCGCGCAGGAGATGCGGCGGAGCTTGCACGCGCCGGACTTGTGCTTCCGGCTCAGCGGGGACGAGTTTGTCGTCGTGCTCCACAACACCAACCGCCACGCTGTGGACGGGCTGGTGGCGGGCGTGCTGGAACGGCTGGAGGCATGGAGGAAGCAGTTCCGCCTTCCCTATTCGCTGGAGTTCAGTTTCGGCTGCTTCAAGGTGATGCCGGGGTGTGGGATGACGGTGGCCGAGGTGCTCTCGAAAGCTGATGAAAGCATGTATGAGCAAAAGAAGCGCGCCCATATCCGCAGGGCGGAACGGCAGCTCCAGGAGAAGCAGGCGGGCGGGGAGATCCCTCCCGAAGCCCTCGAGTACGATTCGCTGCGCTTATACAACGCGCTGGCGAAAAGCACCGATTCCTATGTCTTTGTTTCCAACATGAAGACGGGGATATTCCGTTATTCGCCTTCTATGGTGGAAGAGTTCGACCTTCCGCAGTCCATTGTGGAAAATGCCGCCGCCGTTTGGGGGAGCAAGGTGCACCCGGACGACAAGGCCGCCTTTATGGAGGCCAATCAGGTCATCGCCGACGGGCGTTCCGATTTCCATTGCGTCGAATACCGGGCGAAAAACCGCAAGGGCGAGTGGATCTGGGTTCGTTGCCGGGGGTATTTGGAACGCGACGAGGACGGCGGGCCGGGCCTGTTCGCCGGGTTCATCACCAATCTGGGCCAGAAGAACAAAATCGATCATGTGACCGGGCTGTTCAACAAGCTGAAATTTGAAGAAGACATCGAGTTCATGCTGGAGAAGCGGCCCGAACACCCCCTGCACCTGCTCGTCCTTGGCCTGGACGGTTTCAAGCACGTCAACGAGTTGTACGGCAAGGGCTTCGGGGACGAGATCCTGCGCGTGATCGGCCAGCGGATTCAGGGGATGCTCCCGCTTTCGGCCTCCGTATATCGTCTGGACGGCGACGAGTTCGGGATCATGATGAGTGGGGAACGTTCTGAAATGACGGAGTTGTTCCGTTCCCTTTCGGAGAGTTTCCGCTCACAGCAGGAATACGACGGCAAGAAATATTATTGCACCATCTCGGCGGGCAGCGCGAGCTATCCCGAAGACGCCTCCTGCTATACGGACTTGTCCAAGTACGCCAGCCACTCGTTGAAGCACGCCAAAAAGCTAGGCAGGAACCAGATCGTTTTTTTCAGCCGCGCCATCCTCGAACAGGAAATGCGCTCTCTGGAGCTGGTGGAATTGCTGCGCGAAAGCATCGAACGGCAGTTTGAAGGGTTTGAGCTTGTCTATCAGCCGCAGATCGCGGCGGATACGCGGCGTGTGGTGGGCGCTGAGGCGCTGGCCCGCTGGAAGTGCGCCAAATACGGCCCCGTGTCGCCCGGCGAGTTTATCCCCCTGCTGGAGCAGAGCGGGCTCATCATTCCCTTCGGCAGGTGGGTGTTCCGCGAGGCCGTAGCGCAGTGCAAGGCATGGACGAAGCTGTGCCCCGATCTCAAAATCAGCGTCAACCTTTCATACTTGCAGGTGACTACGGACAACATGGTTCCGTTCATCAGCGACACGCTGAAACGGCTGGGCTTGTCTCCCGCAAACGTGATGGTTGAGTTTACGGAAAGCTGCATGATCCGCGAAAACACCCGCATCCGGGCCGTATTCGAGAGCATCCGCAGCCTTGGCATCCGTATCGCGATGGACGATTTCGGCACGGGTTATTCCTCGCTCGGCATGCTCAAGACTTCCCCTGCGGATGTGGTCAAGATCGACAGGACGTTTGTCCGCGACATTTTGACCAGCCAATTCGATGCCACATTCATCCATTTTGTGGTGGCGCTCTGCCATGACGTGAACATCAAAGTCTGTCTGGAGGGGGTCGAACGTGAGGAGGAATTTGACCGCGTACGCCCGATGGGGCTTGATTTCATACAGGGGTTCCTGTTTGGGAAGCCCGTGCCTCCCGACGCTTTTGAGCAAGGCTTTTTGATGGGCGGCGCCTCCGGCTGCCGGGGCAGGTAGGCGGCTGGGAAGGTTCCGAACCGAGGGGCGGCAACGCCTCGACTGTCGGGATGGATGAGCCGCGGCCCCGGATACGGCGGCAGGGCGGGGCCGCATGGGAGAATGTTTCGCCCCATGCGATGGACGGGGCTAATTGGGGGATCATGGATGACGGGCTGGATGGGGCTCGCCCCGTCGATGGGTGGGCCCCCGTGAGTTTGTCCACCAAGCCGGGATCGTCGGGGAGTTTGCCCCGTGCGATGGTGGGGCCCCCGACTGATGCGTACCGTCAGCCAATGTTCGCCTCGTGCCGATGGGCGGCAACGCCCCGGCTGTTGGGAGGGATGAGCCGCGGCCCCGGATACGGCGGCAGGGTGGGGCCGCATGGGGTTTGCGGGCGTTTCGGAAAGGTTGTGCCGTAGAAAGCGGTTGATGCTTTATTGCTTGAAATGCCAAAGGAATAACCCAATAAAATGTCCCAACCATAGAGCCCATCAGTGGAAAATGGAGAAAGATATATATTTTCAGTGTATTACTGGGATAAAAATAAGCATATGCCCTGACAGGATCTTCGGAAAAAGCGGACGGGCGCACCTGTGCCGTATTTTGGAAATGGGGCCTTCCGCTGTGCCTTCCCGTTGATTGAAACTCATCGGGCTTTCCGGTAGAGCAACGCCTGCGGAGGTCGTATGCTTTCTTTTGAAACGACGTGTGCGTTTTTTGTGGCATCGCTGCTGATGGCTATGACGCCGGGGCCGGACGTCATCATTGTGCTGACCCAGTCCTCGCTGTACGGGATGCGGGCGGGCGTGTTCACGACGCTTGGCCTTATGACCGGGCTGCTTGGGCATACGCTGGCCGTCGCGCTCGGCGTGGCCGTCCTGTTCCAGACCTCGGAGGCCGCGTTTACGGCGCTGAAGTTCCTCGGTGCGGCCTATCTGCTGTATCTTGCGTGGCAGTCCTTCCGATCCGGCGTGTTCCGGGCCTTCCTCACACAGTCCCTGTTCCCCGGATACGGCACGCTCTATCGGCGTGGGTTCCTCTCCAACATCACCAACCCAAAGGTGACGCTGTTTTGCCTTGCGGTGCTGCCGCAGTTCGTGGAGCCGGAACGCGGCCACCCGACGCTCCAGATCCTGTCGCTCGGCGGCCTGTACGAGCTGGCCTGCCTCATCGTCTTTACGGTTATTGCCGCGCTTGGGGGCAGGATGGCGGTATGGTTCAACCGTTCCGAACGGGCGCAGATGCTTATGAACCGCATTGCCGGATGCATTTTTCTGGGGCTTGCGCTGATGTTGGCCTTTGCTTCACGGTAATGTCAGCAATATCCCGCGCTACCTTGACCGGCGATTTATCCCCAAGCCACTTCACGGGGATGCCCGCAATATCCCGCGTCAGGCGGGGCTTTTGCAAGGGCGGGCTTCTCAGCGGGGCTTACCGGAAGGCTGTGCCATAGAAAATGGCTGATGTTTTTTTCCTTGAAGTTCCAAAGGAATGGCCGGCAAAATGTCTCAGCTAGGGATTCCGCCAATGGAAAGCTGGAGAGAAAGGCCGTATTTTTACCGAGCTGTGGAGATGAAGCAACCACATACGATGACAGTGCCTACCGGAACCATCCTTTCCTCTTGAGGGCAATCCAGGGGAAGATGGCGGGCCAGGCCATGCCCGCCAACGCCGTATAAGAGCCGTATCGCCAGCCTGCACTCCGCTTCTTTCCAACGGGCCGCATTCCGTATATGCTGACGGCGAAACCGGAAGGGCCCCGGCGGGTCGTTCCGGCATCAATCCAACAGTGAGGCAATATTATGATCACATTATCCGACTCTGTCCTCGACGATCTGCGGACGTTCCGGGGGCGTAACGCGGCTCGCACGATCCGCATCGAAAAAGGTTCCAGCGGCTGACACAGCACCAACTTTGAACTGGCTCTGGATGAGCCGGAAGAAGGCGACGTGGCCGAGGATGTCGGGGAATTTCATTTTTGCATGGAAAAGGCGCTGATGGATCAGGTGGGCTCGGTGTTCATCGACTGTGATCCCACGGGCAGCTTCCGCATCTATACGGAAAGGCCCCTGTCCATCTTCACCACGCGCGGCGGGAGCTGTTCCCTGTAAAACCTTGCCCCGCATTTTTCCCAAAAGAGAGGCGTCCGGTTTGCGTCCCTTCGGCGCGGATATGTTTCTCAGTATGCGGCGCGTGAGCGTGTTCATATAATCATTTATCTTTTATTTCAACAAATTATAAAAGGAAAGTCGGACATGCCGTTCGGCTTTCCTTTTTTTGTGCGCGCCGCGCGGGGCTTCCGTGGGCCATGCCGGGCGGGGCTCCCGCCCAAAGGATTCGGCTATGCAGAAAATCCTCCGTATCGATCCGAAAGACAATCTGATCGTGGCCCTGCGCGATCTGGCCCAAGGCGACATTGTCGAAAACGACGGGCAACGCATCCAGTTGGTCACGGATGTCCCCGCCAAACACAAGTTCACCCGCGACTCCGTGCCTGTGGGAGGCATCGTTACCCTGTACGGCGTGCCCGTGGGCAAGGCCGTCGCCCCGCTCCAGCCCGGAGAACGCATCACCGTGGACAACGTGGTTCACTACGCGGCGGAAGTCGATCTGAGCGATGCCGTCCCGTACATGTGGAAGGCCCCGGACGTCTCCCGCTGGGCGGACCGCACGTTCGACGGCGTGATCCGCCCGGACGGGCGCGTGGGAACCGCCAACTATTGGCTCATCATCCCGCTGGTGTTCTGTGAGAACCGCAATGCCCTGAAGCTGCGCGACGCGCTGGAACGGACGCTTGGGTACGCGGGGGATCATCTGGCGGACTTCGCGCGGTCGCTGGTGGGCGGCACGGGCTGCGCGCCCGCTCCCCGGCCTTTCCCGCACATCGACGGCATCCGGGCCATCACCCATAACGGCGGGTGCGGCGGCACGGCTCAGGACGCGTGGGCGCTGTGCCGGGTGCTGGCCGCCTATGCGGATCACCCCAACGTGGCGGGGCTTACCGTATTCAGCCTTGGCTGCGAGAAGGCGCAGATCGGGCTGTTCCAGGAGGCGCTGCGGGAACGGAACCTTGGTTTCGACAAGCCCTGCATCCTGCTGCGGCAGCAGGACTGGGCCAGCGAAGCCAAGATGATGGAAGAGGCCGTCCGCAAGACGCTGGCGCATTTCAGGAACGCCGATCTGGCGGAGCGCCGCCCCGTGCCGCTCTCGCACCTCAAGCTTGGGGTGAAGTGCGGCGGTTCGGACGGCTTTTCCGGCATTTCGGCCAACCCTGTCATCGGGGAAGTTTCGGATCGCGTGGTGACGCTCGGCGGCGGGTCGGCGCTGGCGGAATTCCCCGAACTGTGCGGCGTGGAGGCCAACATGATTTCCCGCTGCATCCGCAAGGAAGACAAGGCTCGCTTCCTTGAGCTGATGCGCCGCTATGAGGCCGCCGCCAACGCTTGCGGGGCCTCCATCTCCGACAACCCCAGCCCCGGCAACATCCGCGACGGGCTGATCACCGATGCCATCAAATCGGCCGGCGCGGCGAAGAAGGGCGGCAAGGCCCCGATCAGCGCCGTGCTCGATTACGCGGAACCCATGCCGGACGCCGGGCTGTCCCTCGTCTGTACGCCGGGCAACGACGTGGAAGCCGTGACCGGGCTCGTGGCTGCGGGCGTAAACGTGGTGCTGTTCTCCACCGGTTTGGGGACGCCTACCGGGAACCCCATCGTGCCCGTGATCAAGGTGGCGACCAATACGGCGGTGGCAGAACGGCTCAGCGACCTGATCGATTTCGACTGCGGCCCGATCATTGACGGGGAACCCATTGCGGCCGCCGCCGACCGCCTGCTTGAAAAGGTGCTTGATACCGCCAGCGGGCGGTACTCCACCAAGGCCGATCGGCTTGGGCAGCATGATTTCCTGTTTTGGAAGCGTGATGTGTCGCTGTAGCGGGAGGAAAGGCTGGGGGGAAGGGATGCCTTCCGAAGGACGGCGCCTCCACACGGGCCCCCTGTCCGAAAAATCCCCCCTCTTCTTTGAGGCCGTTTTGGGGCCGTTGCCGTCGGCAGGGCCGCCGCATGGAGCGGCAGTAGTCCCTATAAGTCTGTTTCGCCGGGGCCTGTGAAGGAGGAAGACGATGGATACGGTATGGCGCATGGACGCGCATCAGCATTTCTGGCGGTTCGATCCGGCCTCATATGGCTGGATAGGTGACGGCATGGACGTCCTGAAACGGGACTTCCTGCCCGCCGAGCTGCGGTTTGAGCTGGACATCCGGCATATCGGCGGTTCGGTGGCGGTTCAGGCACGGGCTTCGGAGGCGGAAACGGACTTTTTGCTTGGGCTGGCGGCGTCGAATCCGTGGATTCTGGCGGTCGTGGGCTGGATCGATCTACGGGCGGATGATCTGGAAGCCCGGCTTGAGGCGCGGGCCTCGTCCGCCGTGCTCAAGGGGTACCGCCATCAGGTGCAGGATGAGCCGTCCCCTTCGGCGTTTCTGGAAGATGGGCGGTTCAACCGCGGCGTGGAAACGCTCCAACGGGCGGGCAAGCTCTATGAGGTTTTGATCCGCGCGAAAGACCTGCCCGCCGCCATTGCCTTCTGCGGGCGGCACGATCTGGGGCCGCTCGTGCTGGATCACCTCGGCAAGCCGGACGTCCGGCATGAGGGCGCGGCGGAGTGGGCCAAACGCATTGCCCCGCTCGCGGCGCTGGAGCATGTGAGCTGCAAGCTGTCCGGGCTGATCACCGAAGCCCATTGGCACGGCTGGGACGAGCGGGATTTGCTCCCCTACCTCGACGCGGCTCTGGAATGTTTCGGGCCCTCCCGCCTGCTGTTCGGTTCGGACTGGCCCGTTTGCCTGCTGTCCGGAACGTACGATCAGGTGTGCGGGCTGGTTGGGAAGGCCACGGCGTCCCTCTCCGAGTCGGAGCGTGATGCCGTATGGGGCGGCAACGCCTGCCGCGTGTACGGCGTCGGCAACCTCTAAACGCAGGAGCATGTCATGGATTTGCGGATAAAGGACAAAGTGTATCTCGTGACCGGCGGCGGTTCCGGCATCGGCGGCGGCATATCCGCTGCGCTGGCCCGTGAGGGCGCGATTCCGGTGATTCTGGGGCGCAGCCCGCTGCAAAAGGGGTTCCGGGCCGAAGTGCTGGCGCTCCAGCCGCTTATGCATTTCATCCAAACCGAACTGACCGACGGGCAGGCCTGCGCCGATGCCGTTCAGGAAGCCGTATCCATGTACGGGCGCATCGACGGCCTGATCAATTGCGCCGGGGGCAACGACAACGTCAGCCTCGAAACCGGGGTGGAGGCATTCCGGGTTTCGCTTGAGCGTAACCTTGTCCACTACTACACGATGGCGCACTACTGCATCGGGGAATTGAAAAAGAGCAAGGGGAGCATCCTCAACGTCAGCTCCAAGACCGCGCTCACCGGGCAGGGCGGGACCAGCGGCTACACCGCCGCCAAGGGGGCCATTTTGTCCCTGACGCGCGAATGGGCCGCCTCCTATCTCAAGGACGGCATCCGGGTGAACGCCGTGGTTCCCGCCGAGGTCTGGACGCCGCTCTATGAACGGTGGGTGAACACGTTCCCCCACCCGGCGGAAAAGCTGGAAACCATCGTCCGCAACATCCCCTTGGGGCGTCGGATGACCACGGTGGAGGAACTGGCGGACATGGCGGTGTTCCTGCTTTCGCCGCTGTCGTCGCACACCACGGGCCAGTGGGTCGTGGTGGACGGCGGCTACACGCACCTTGACCGTACTTTGACGGCCTGCTGAGGGAGGTTCGCCGTGAGCCAGATAACCAGCCCCCAATACCGCAAGGCGTTTGTCCTCGTCACCACGCTGTTCTTCATGTGGGGCCTGTCCTACGGGCTCATCGACGTGCTGAACAAGCAGTTCCAGATGACGCTCAACGTGTCCAAGGCCCAGTCCGGGCTCATTCAGGCCGCGTATTTCGGGGCCTATTTCGTCGTGGCGATCCCCGCCGGGCTGTTCATGGAATGGAAAGGCTACAAGGCGGGCATCCTGTGCGGCCTGAGCCTGTACGCGATCGGGGCCCTGCTGTTTGTCCCGGCGGCGGGCGCCGCAAGCTTCGCGTTCTTCCTGTTCGCCCTGTTCGTCATCGCGCTTGGGCTCGGATGCCTGGAAACGGCGGCCAACTCCTATTCCTCGGCGCTGGGTTCCACGGAAACCGCCGAAACCCGTCTGAACCTCTCTCAGTCCTTCAACGGGCTTGGGCAGTTCACCGGGCCGCTGATCGGGGGCCTGCTGTTCTTCGGCGGCGACGGGGCCGGCGGCGGAGGCGGGCTTGATGCCGTCAGGATGACCTATGTGGGCATCGCCTGCGTGGTGATCCTGCTGGCCATTTTGTTCGCCAAGGCCCAACTGCCCGATTTGCGGAGCAGTGAGGAGGCGGATGAGGCCGCCATGACGAAACATTCCCTGCTGGCCCATAGGGAGTTCGTCGCCGGGGTGGCGGCGCAGTTCCTCTATGTGGCGGCGCAGGTCGGGATCGGGGCGTTCTTCATCAACCTGTACATCGAATGCTGGCCCGGCGGCACGGCGCAGCAAGGCGCGTTTTTCCTGTCCAGCGCCATGCTCTGCCTGTTGATAGGCCGTTTCGTGAGCACGGGCATCATGACCAAAATCGCGCCCGCAAAACTGCTTGCGGCGTACGGCTCCGTATGCGTGATCCTGACGGGGGTGGTGTTCATGGCCGTCGAATACGTGTCGGTCATCGCGCTCATCGCGGTGTTCTTCTTCATTTCCATCATGTTCCCGACCATTTTCGCGATGGGGACCAAGAACCTCGGAACCCGCAAGAAGCGCGGCGGCTCGTACATGATCATGGCCATCGTGGGCGGGGCGATCATGCCGTATTGCATGGGGCTGATCGCGGACTACACGCACACCGCGGCGGCGTTTGCCCTGCCGCTGTGCTGCTTCGCCTGCGTCGTCCTGTACGGTGCGGCGTATGGGCGGCTGGTAAAGGAATGACAGGGGGGAGGGGCCCCTTCCCCCGTTCCCAAGGCTTTCACCTGATGGGGGGCCGTCCGTTTTCGCGGACGCGCCGCGCCGTCTCAGGCATGGGGGGATCGCGCGGAAGCCCGCTCCCCATCAGCCGAAAGCTTTGGGGACACCCCTTTTCGTGCAACAGTACAGCCAAAGGAGCGGATCATGCCGGAAAGCAAGAAAAAATACACGGGGGCGTGGTGCCCTTCGATCACGCCGTTTGACGCGGACGGGAAGCTGGATCTTGCCGCGCTGGAAAAGCATTTCTCCCGGCTGTCGGAAGCCGGGACCGACGGCGTCCTGCTGATGGGGAGCATCGGGGAGTTCACGGCCCTGAGCATGGACGAGCGGGTCAGCCTGATCCATGCGGCGCGGACTATGACCCGCTTGCCGCTGATCGCCAACGTGTCCGGCACCTGCATGGAAGACATGACGCGCTTGGCGGACGCGGCCTATTCGGAAGGCTATGAGGCGGTCATGGCCTTGCCGCACTACTATTTCGCCCAGACCCCGCGCCAGCTTGAGGCGTATTTCGATATGTTGGGCGGGCGTTTCGAGGGCGAGTGGCTCATCTATAATTTCCCGGCGCGTACGGGGTGCGATGTGGATGCGGCCCTGATCGCCAGGCTTGCCGCCCGGTTCCCCCGGTTCATGGGGGTGAAGGATACGGTGGACTGCGCCTCGCATACGCGGGCCATCGTGCGGGCCGTGTCTGAGGTGCGCGAAGACTTTTCGGTGCTGTGCGGGTTCGACGAGTATTTCATCCCCAACCTGATGAACGGCGGGGACGGCGTGCTGTCCGGGCTGAACAATGTCGTTCCCGAATTGTTTGCGCAGGCGAAAACGGCGTTCCGCTCAGGGCAGTTCGAGGAACTGTGCGCGGCGCACAGGGAAATCGGGCGGCTCTCGTCCATCTATGCGATAAGCGACGATTTCGTGGCGGCCATCAAGTCCGCCGTCGCCGCCAAGTTCGGCGGGCTGGAACCCGTCTCACGGGGATACGGCGGCGCGCTCGACGAGGCGCAGCTTGGCGCGGTGAAGCGGCTGTTCGGGCTATAGGCTTTCGGCGTGGACTTTCATTATTCTGCTGTTGTTTGAAGCATGTTCTGCTTTATGTAAAGGCTGTGTCATAGAAAATGGCTGGTGCTTTTTTCCTTGAAACTCCAAAGGGATAACCGGAAAAATGCCTTGGCCGTGGATCCCGCCAAGGGGAAAACTGGAAAAAAGCTCTATTTTCACCGCACTGTGGAGATGAAGCAACCACATACATAATAGAGCCAATGAAAAAGGTGGTT